>NZ_JACBXC010000046.1 GCF_013870535.1 Streptomyces phytophilus
GCCCTCGTTCGCGCAGCTCTTCGTCGAGAGCGCCGACCCGGCGGCCCGCAAGAGCGGCATCGAGCTGGACAGGTCCGCGTTCGTGCTGCGCAAGCGCGCCGAGCGCGAGACCGACGTGTACTTCCCCTCGCTGTCCTCGCGCACCCTGGTCTACAAGGGCATGCTGACCACCGGGCAGCTGGAGCCGTTCTTCCCCGACCTGTCGGACCGCCGGCTGACCACCGCCATCGGCGTCGTGCACTCCCGGTTCTCCACCAACACCTTCCCGAGCTGGCCGCTGGCCCACCCGTACCGCTACATCGCGCACAACGGCGAGATCAACACGGTCAAGGGCAACCGCAACTGGATGCGCGCGCGCGAATCGCAGCTCTACTCGGAGCTGTTCGGCGCGCACGACCTGGAGCGCGTCTTCCCGATCTGCACCCCCGACGCCTCCGACACCGCCTCCTTCGACGAGGTGCTGGAGCTGCTGCACCTGGGCGGCCGGTCGCTGCCGCACGCGATGCTGATGATGATCCCGGAGGCGTGGGAGAACCACGAGTCCATGGACCCGGCCCGGCGCGCGTTCTACCAGTACCACTCCACCGTCATGGAGCCCTGGGACGGCCCGGCCGGCGTCAGCTTCACCGACGGCACCCTCGTCGGCGCCGTCCTGGACCGCAACGGCCTGCGCCCCGGCCGCTACTGGGTCACCGACGACGGCCTGGTCGTGCTCGCCTCCGAGGTCGGCGTGCTCGACTTCGACCCCGACCGCGTCGTGCGCAAGGGCCGGCTGCAGCCCGGCCGGATGTTCCTGGTCGACACCGCGCAGCACCGCATCGTCGAGGACGACGAGATCAAGGCGGAGCTGGCCGCGGAGCACCCGTACGGGGACTGGCTGGACGCCGGCATCGTCGCGCTGCCGGAGCTGCCCGAGCGCGAGCACATCGTGCACACCCACGCCTCGGTCACCCGCCGCCAGCAGACCTTCGGCTACACCGAGGAGGAGCTGCGCGTCCTGCTCGCGCCGATGGCGCGCACCGGCGCCGAGCCGATCGGCTCCATGGGCTCCGACACCCCGCTCGCGGGCCTCTCGGACCGGCCGCGGCTGATCTTCGACTACTTCACGCAGCTCTTCGCGCAGGTCACCAACCCGCCGCTGGACGCGATCCGCGAGGAGCTGGTCACCTCGCTGCACTCGGCGCTCGGGCCGCAGGACAACCTGCTCAAGCCCACGCCCGCGTCCTGTCGTACGGTCACGCTGCCCTTCCCCGTCCTCGACAACGACGAGCTGGCCAAGCTCATCCACGTCAACGCCGACGGCGACATGCCGGGCTTCAAGTCCGTGACGCTCTCCGGCCTGTACCGCGTGCAGGGCGGCGGCCGGGCGCTGGCCGACCGGCTGGCGGAGGTCTGCGCCGAGGTCGACGCGGCGATCGACTCCGGCGCCCGGCTGCTGGTCCTCTCCGACCGGCACTCCGACGCCGAGCACGCGCCGATCCCGTCGCTGCTGCTCACCTCGGCCGTCCACCACCACCTGATCCGCACCAAGCAGCGCACCCAGGTCGGCCTGCTGGTCGAGGCCGGCGACGTGCGCGAGGTGCACCACGTCGCGCTGCTCATCGGCTACGGGGCCGCCGCGGTCAACCCGTACCTTGCGATGGAGTCCGTCGAGGACCTCGTCCGCGCCGGCACGTTCATCGAGGCCGGCCCCGACGGCGACTCGCAGACCGCCATCCGCAACCTGATCAAGGCGCTGGGCAAGGGCGTGCTGAAGGTGATGTCCAAGATGGGCATCTCCACCGTCGCCTCCTACCGCGGTGCGCAGGTCTTCGAGGCCATCGGCCTGGACCAGGAGTTCGTGGACACGTACTTCCACGGCACCACGTCGAAGATCGGCGGCGCCGGCCTCGACGTCGTCGCCCGGGAGGTCGCCGCCCGGCACGCCAAGGCGTACCCCGCCTCCGGCATCGCCCCGGCGCACCGCGACCTGGAGATCGGCGGCGAGTACCAGTGGCGCCGCGAGGGCGAGCCGCACCTCTTCGACCCGGACACGGTCTTCCGGCTCCAGCACTCCACCCGCACCCGCCGCTACGACATCTTCAAGCAGTACACGCAGCGCGTGGACGAGCAGTCAGAGCGGCTGATGACGCTGCGCGGCCTGTTCCGGCTGGCGTCGGAGCGCCCCTCGGTGCCGCTGGACGAGGTCGAGTCCGTCGCCGAGATCGTCAAGCGCTTCTCCACCGGCGCCATGTCGTACGGCTCCATCTCGCGGGAGGCGCACGAGACGCTGGCCATCGCGATGAACCAGCTCGGCGGCAAGTCCAACACCGGCGAGGGCGGCGAGGACGCCGACCGGCTGTACGACCCGCGGCGGCGCTCGGCGATCAAGCAGGTCGCCTCCGGCCGCTTCGGCGTCACCAGCGAGTACCTGGTCAATGCCGACGACATCCAGATCAAGATGGCGCAGGGCGCCAAGCCCGGCGAGGGCGGCCAGCTGCCCGGCCACAAGGTGTACCCGTGGGTGGCCAGGACCCGGCACTCCACGGTCGGCGTCGGCCTCATCTCGCCGCCGCCGCACCACGACATCTACTCGATCGAGGACCTGGCGCAGCTCATCCACGACCTGAAGAACGCCAACCCGCGGGCCCGCATCCACGTGAAGCTGGTCAGCGAGGTCGGCGTCGGCACGGTCGCCGCCGGGGTGTCCAAGGCGCACGCCGACGTGGTGCTGATCTCCGGCCACGACGGCGGCACCGGCGCCTCCCCGCTGACGTCGCTCAAGCACGCCGGCGGCCCCTGGGAGCTGGGCCTCGCCGAGACGCAGCAGACGCTGCTGCTCAACGGGCTGCGCGACCGCATCGTCGTGCAGACCGACGGCCAGCTCAAGACCGGCCGCGATGTCGTCGTCGCCGCGCTGCTCGGCGCCGAGGAGTTCGGCTTCGCGACCGCGCCGCTGGTCGTCTCCGGCTGCGTGATGATGCGCGTGTGCCACCTGGACACCTGCCCGGTCGGCATCGCCACCCAGAACCCGGTGCTGCGCGAGCGCTACACCGGCCAGGCGGAACACGTCGTCAACTTCTTCGAGTTCATCGCCGAGGAGGTCCGCGAGCTGCTGGCCGAGCTGGGCTTCCGCAGCCTGGACGAGGCCGTCGGGCACGCCGAGATGCTGGACGTCAGCCGCGCCGTCGACCACTGGAAGGCGCAGGGCCTGGACCTCGCGCCGCTGCTGTACGTCCCGGAGCTGCCCGACGGCGCCTCCCGCTACCAGGTCACGGGCCAGGACCACGGCCTGGAGAAGGCGCTCGACAACGAGCTGATCAAGCTCGCCGCCGACGCGCTGGCCGCGCCGTCCGCCGCCGAGGCCCAGCCCGTACGGGCCCGGGTGGCGATCCGCAACATCAACCGCACGGTCGGCACCATGCTCGGCCACGAGGTGACGAAGAAGTTCGGCGGCGACGGCCTGCCCGACGGCGCGATCGACCTCACCTTCACCGGCTCCGCCGGCCAGTCGTTCGGCGCCTTCGTGCCGCGCGGCGTCACGCTGCGGCTGGAGGGCGACGCCAACGACTACGTCGGCAAGGGCCTGTCCGGCGGCCGGCTCGTGGTCCGCCCCGACCGCGGCGCGGAGCACCTCGCCGAGTACAGCGTCATCGCGGGCAACACCCTCGCGTACGGCGCCACCGGCGGCGAGATGTTCCTGCGCGGCAAGGTCGGCGAGCGGTTCTGCGTGCGCAACTCCGGCGCGCTCGTCGTCGCCGAGGGCGTCGGCGACCACGGCTGCGAGTACATGACCGGCGGCCAGGCCGTCGTGCTGGGCGAGACCGGGCGCAACTTCGCGGCCGGCATGTCCGGCGGCGTCGCGTACGTCATCGACCTCGACCCCGACAACGTCAACGAGGGCAACCTCGCCGCCGTCGAGAAGCTCGACGACGCCGACCGGGAATGGCTGCACGACGTGGTGCGCCGCCACCACGAGGAGACCGGCTCGACCGTCGCCGGGAAGCTGCTCGCGGAGTGGGACGCCCCCGAAGCGGGCGTCGCGCGGTTCAGCAAGGTCTACCCGTCCACGTACAAGGCAGTGCTCACCGCCAAGGACGCCGCTGAGCGGGCCGGCCTCACCGAGGCCCAGACGCACGAGAAGATGATGGAGGCTGCGCTCCATGGCTGACCCCAAGGGCTTCCTGACCACCGGCCGCGAGGTCGCCGAGACCCGGCCCGTCGCCGAGCGGGTCAAGGACTGGAACGAGGTCTACGTCCCGGGCTCGCTGCTGCCCGTCATCAGCAAGCAGGCCGGCCGCTGCATGGACTGCGGCATCCCCTTCTGCCACAACGGCTGTCCGCTGGGCAACCTCATCCCCGAGTGGAACGACTTCGCCTACCGCGAGGACTGGACCGCCGCCAGCGAGCGGCTGCACGCGACCAACAACTTCCCGGAGTTCACCGGGCGGCTGTGCCCGGCGCCGTGCGAGACCGCCTGCGTGCTGGGCATCAACCAGCCGGCGGTGACCATCAAGAACGTCGAGGTCACCATCATCGACAAGGCGTGGGAGGCCGGTACCGTCACGCCGCAGCCGCCGGAGCGGCTCTCGGGCAAGACGGTCGCCGTCATCGGCTCGGGACCCGCGGGCCTGGCCGCCGCGCAGCAGCTGACCAGGGCCGGGCACACGGTCGCGGTCTACGAGCGGGCCGACCGGATCGGCGGGCTGCTGCGGTACGGCATCCCCGAGTTCAAGATGGAGAAGCGGCACATCAACCGGCGCGTCGAGCAGATGCGGGCGGAGGGCACCAAGTTCCGTACGGGCGTGGAGATCGGCCGCGACATCGACGCCGCCAAGCTGCGCAAGCGCTACGACGCCGTCGTCATCGCCGCCGGCGCCACCACCGCGCGCGACCTGCCGGTGCCGGGCCGCGAACTGACCGGCGTCCACCAGGCGATGGAGTACCTGCCGCTGGCCAACAAGGTCCAGGAGGGCGACTACGTCGCCCCGCCGATCTCCGCCGAGGGCAAGCACGTCGTGGTCATCGGCGGCGGCGACACCGGCGCCGACTGCGTCGGCACCGCGCACCGGCAGGGCGCGGCGTCCGTGACCCAGCTGGAGATCATGCCGCGGCCGTCGGACGAGCGGCCCGAGGGCCAGCCGTGGCCCACGTACCCGATGACGTACAAGGTCACCTCCGCCCACGAGGAGGGCGGGGAGCGCGTCTACGCCGTCTCGACCACCCACTTCGAGGGCGACGAGGACGGCAACGTGGCCTTCCTGCACCTGGTGGAGGTGCGGTTCGAGGACGGCGGGTTCAAGCCCGTGCCGGGCACCGAGCGCAAGATCCCGGCCGAGCTGGTCACCCTCGCGATGGGCTTCACCGGCGTGGACCGGGAGAACGGCCTCGTCGAGCAGCTGGGCCTGGAGCTGGACGCGCGCGGCAACGTCGCGCGCGACGCCGACTACGCCACCAGCGTCCCCGGTGTCTTCGTCGCCGGCGACGCCGGGCGCGGCCAGTCGCTGATCGTCTGGGCGATCGCCGAGGGCCGTTCCGCGGCGCGCGGCGTGGACCGTATGCTGACGGGCGCCAGCGAACTGCCGGCCCCGATCAGGCCGACGGACCGGGCGCTGGTGGTCTGACGCCCGGCTCCACCCGCACGATGTCCTTGGGATGTCCCGTACAACGAGGTACGGAACAGCAAGACCCGCGGCGCCTGCCTCTCCCCGACCGTTGAGGCGGGCGCCTCGGCGTGTCCGGCCGCGGGTTCGGGCCGCGGGTGTCCGGTCGCGGGTGCCGGGCCGAGGGGGCGGGCGGGGCCGGTGGGATGGATGCGGTGGGATGGACGCGGTCTGGTGCGGCCGGGGCGCAGCGGATACCTTCCGGGAAGGTGCGCCGTCATGCAACTCCCGTATGTCTCCCAGGAGTCCACATGCTCAGACGTCGCTCGACGGCACCGCTGTTCCTCGCACTCGTGCTCGCCCTGTTCGCCCCCCTCACGGCCGCCGCCGCGCCCGAACCGACCGTCACCGGATCGGGCCCGGCCGCCGAAGTCCCGCTGGAGGAGCTGGCGGTGACCACCACCCAGGTGGCCTCCGGCCTGCGCCGCCCCATCGACATCGCCGCGCCCGACGACGGCAGCGGCCGGCTGTTCATCGCCGAGAAGCGCGGCACCGTCCGCGCGTACCACCCCGACACCGGCCTCGCCCCGGATCCCGTCGCCGACCTCACCGGCGTCGTCGACGAGTCCGGCAACGAGCGCGGCCTGCTCGCCGTCGTCCCCGACCCCGCCTTCCCCGAGGTGCAGGACCTGTACGTGGTCTACAGCGCGCTGCCCGACGGCGCGATCACCCTGGCCCGCTACGGCCTCGACGACGGCGGCATCGAGGTGCTGCTCTCCCAGGAGCACGCCGAGTACAGCAACCACAACGGCGGCACGCTCGCCTTCGGCCCCGACGGCTACCTGTACTGGACCATCGGCGACGGCGGCGGCTCCGGCGACCCGTTCGACAGCGGCCAGCGCCTCGACACCCTCCTCGGCAAACTGCTGCGCATCGACGTCAGCCGGACCTGCGGCGACCTGCCGTACTGCGTACCCGACGACAACCCGTTCGCCGGCACGGCGGGCGCGCGCCCGGAGATCTGGGCGTACGGGCTGCGCAACCCCTGGCGGTTCTCCTTCGACCCCGCGGACGGCTCGCTGTGGCTCGGCGACGTCGGCCAGGGCCGCTGGGAGGAGATCGACCACGTCGCCCGTACGGAGCAGGCCGGCGCGAACTTCGGCTGGTCCTGCCGCGAGGGCTTCGAGGTCTTCGACGAGGCCCAGTGCGCCGCTGACGCCGACTACACCGACCCGGTCTTCACCTACTCCCCGCAGACCGGCGGCTGCGCCGTCGTCGGCGGCCGGGTCTACCACGGCGAGCAGTACGCCGACCTCCTCGGCGGCACGTACATCGGCACCGACTACTGCTCCTCGGCCGTCTGGGCGCTGCGCGAGGACGGCGGGGGCGGCTACCGGCAGGCGGAGATCGGCCAGTTCCCCACCCAGGTCACGGACGTCGGCGAGACCGTCGACGGCGAGTTCTACGTCGTCAACGACCTGCCCGGCGGGCTGCACAAGGTCGACTTCGGGCGGCAGCAGCCGACCTGCGGGCTCGACGTCGTCTCGAAGACCTGGGGCGGCGGCCTGACGGTGGACCTGACGCTCACCAACACCGGCAGCACGCCGATCGACGGCTGGACGCTGAAGTTCCCGCTGGCGATCGGCCAGGCCGTGATCTCGGACTGGAACACCGACCTCTTCCAGGGCGGTGACATGATCACGGCGGCCAACGCCCCGCACAACGCGGTGATCGAGCCGGGGGAGAGTGTCTCGCTGGGCTATCTGGCGAGCCACACGGGTGACATTTCGCCGCCGAAGCGCGCCGCGCTCAACGGCGACGCCTGCACGCTGACCGCCTCCAGCTCCGCCGCGAGCTGACGACCCGCAGCTAGCAAGCGCTTCCACGCACGCCCCCGGTCGCACGCCGGGGGCGTGCGTCATGAAAATGGCGATGATAGTTTCGGCTGCACAGCGCGCAACGCCAAAGGTCGGACAATTGTCGGGTGGACGCTTCTGCGGCGGCCCAGACAACGGTTCGGCATCACCTCGAAGCCACCCTTGACCCTGGTTAAACCACTCCATACCGTCCTGCTGGTCTAGACAAGTTCAGGTTCGGCTCACTGAGGAGCGGGAGCGGTTCATGCGGAAGTTCGTCATCGGCGCCGTGAGCGCCGCAATGGTGCTGGGGCTCGCTGCCTGTGGCAGCGACTCCGACGATGGGGACGGCGGCGGCGACGCACTGGACGGCAAGGGCAAGACCCTCGACGTCTGGATCATGAAGGGGACCAACCCCGACGCCAAGCCGTTCTTCGACAAGCTCAATGCGGAGTTCGAGAAGAAGACCGGCGCCAAGGTCAACATAGAGGAACAGCAGTGGGAGAGCGCCCAGCGCAAGTTCACCACTGCGATCGAGGGCGGGCCTGACCAGGTGCCGGACGTCGCCGAGGTCGGTACGACCTGGGTGCCGCAGTTCGCCGAGACCGGCGGTCTGGTCGACGTGACCGACCAGGTCAAGGAGGCCGGGCTCGACCAGGATCTGGTCGAGGGTCTGAAGGACGCGGGCACGCTGGAGGGCAAGCAGTACGGCATGCCCTGGTACGCCGGCGTCCGCGGCCTCGTCTACCGCAAGGACATCTTCGACAAGCACGGTCTGAAGCCCCCGACGACCTGGGAAGAGCTGCGCGACGTCGCGCTCACCCTGAAGAAGGAGGAGCCGGACATGATCTCGTTCCCCGTCGCCGGCGGGGCCGAGATGTTCGCGATGCCCTTCGTCTGGGGCGCGGGCGGCGAGCCCGCCGTGCAGGAGGGCGACACCTGGAAGTCCGCCATCAACTCGCCGGAGTCCGTCGAGGGCCTGCAGTTCTACACGGACCTGGCGACGAAGGACGGCCTGTCCCCGGCGAAGGTCACCACCTGGCGCGAGGACGAGGTGGCCCAGGAGTTCACCAAGGGGAACGTCGCCATGACGATCTCCGGCAACTGGACCCCCAAGACCTTCATCGACGAGGCCCCCGAGCTGGAGGGCAAGCTCGGCGCCGCGCCGATCCCCGGCAAGGACGGCGGCATGAGCCCGTCGTTCCTCGGCGGCTCCTACCTGTCGACCTTCGACAGCGACAAGAAGGACCTGGCCTGGGAGTACGTCAAGATGGCCACCACCGGCAAGTACGCCGCGGAGTGGGCCAAGCAGACGAACTACTTCCCCGGCACCAACACCGAGCTGGAGAAGATCGCCGCGGAGGGCGACCCGCTGGTCGAGCCGTTCGCCAAGCAGATGCTGGAGGCCGGCGCGACCGTCCCGAAGACCACCTCCTACGGCGAGATCCAGGCCAGCCAGGTGGTGCTGAAGCTGGTGCAGTCCGTGCTCAAGGGCGACCAGAGCGTCCAGGAGGCCGCGGACAAGGCCGCCGGCGAGATGGACGACATCTTCGCCAAGTCCGAGTAGACCCCGGCTTCGGACAAGGACACGGAAAGACACCGTGAAGGAATCGATTGCCGCCGAGGCCGCGCTGGCTCCCCCCAGGGAGCCGTCGCGGCCCGGCCGTGCCTCCGCTGACGCCGCGCGCCGCCGCAAGCGGCTGGTGACCGTGACCCGGCCGTGGCTGCTGATGGCACCCTCCCTCGTGGTGCTCGGCGGGCTGCTGCTGTGGCCGCTGATCGAGGTCGGCAAGCTGTCGCTGCAGGACTACGAGGTCAAGTTCGGCGGCGGCGTCGGCACCTGGACCGGCTTCGACAACTACGCCGACCTGCTCTCCAACGACCTGCTGTGGCGCACCGTCCTGCCGAACACGGCGTTCTTCGCGTTCGCCTGCGTCTTCCTCACCGTGGGGTTCGGCACGCTCGTCGCGCTGCTGCTCAACCGCCTGGGCACCCTGTGGCGGGTGGTCTGCTCCACCGCGATCATGGCCGCCTGGGCGATGCCGGCGGTCACCGGCACGTACGTCTGGGTGTGGCTGTTCGCGCCGGAGGACGGGCTGATGAGCAAGGTCGCCGGCAGCCTCGGGCTGATCGACCCGGAGACCACCAACTGGTTCACCGAGCGGCTCGGCTTCTACGCCATCGCCACCCTGAACGTCATCCACCACGGCTTCCCCTTCGTCGCCATCACCGTGCTCGCGGGCCTGATGACCGTGCCGAAGGAGCTGTACGAGGCCGGGATGATCGACGGCGCGAACGCCTGGCAGCGGTTCTGGCGCATCACCGTGCCGGCGCTGCGGCCGATCTTCCTGGTCGTGACCATCCTCTCGACCATCTGGGACTTCAAGGTCTTCACCCAGATCTTCCTCATGCCCGGCGGCAGCGGAAGCAACGAGGAGGTCATGAACCTCGGCGTGTACTCGTACATCGAGGCGTTCGCCAAGAACGACTACGGGGCCGGCGCCGCCGCGGCCGTGCTGCTCACGCTGCTGCTCATCGCCATCACCCTCGTCTACATCCGCACGCTCTTCCGGCAGGGGGAGGAGGACCTGTGAAGCGCACCTCGATCGGCTCGCGCATCGGCCTGCCGGCCGCCGTCGCGGGTCTGCTGATCTTCACCCTCTTCCCCGTCTACTGGATGATGAGCACGGCGCTGGACCCGCGGGCCGCCTCGCGCGGTTCGGACATACTGCCGAGCGGCGTGTCGTTCGAGCACTTCAGCCGGGTGTGGAACGAGGGCGACTTCGACCGCTACCTGCTGAACTCGGCGGTCGTCGGCCTCGGCACCATCCTGGCCGCCGCCGCGCTGTCGCTCTTCGCGGCCGTGGCCGTGGCGCGCTTCCGGTTCAAGTTCCGCACCTCCGTGCTGATCATGATCCTGATCGTGCAGATGGTGCCGCTGGAGGCGCTGGTCATCCCGCTCTTCCTGCAGATGCGCGACTACGAGATGCTCAACAGCCTGCTCGGGCTGACGATCGTCTACATCGCGCTGTCGCTGCCGTTCGCGATCTGGACGCTGCGCGGGTTCGTCGCCACCGTGCCCAAGGAGGTCGAGGAGGCGGCGTACATCGACGGCTGCACCTGGCCGCGGATGTTCTGGTCGGTGCTGCTGCCGCTGGTGGCGCCCGGTCTCGTGGCCACGAGCGTGTTCGCGTTCATCACCGCCTGGAACGAGTTCGTCTTCGCGTACACGTTCATGAAGGACAGCGACAAGTACACGGCGGCCGTCGGGATCTACCAGTTCTTCGGCGAGAACGACACCGCGTGGGGGCCCGTGATGGCCAGCTCCACGCTGATCACCCTGCCGGTGCTGATCTTCTTCGTGATCGTGCAGCGGCGGCTGGCCTCCGGGCTGGCGGCCGGGGCGATCAAGGGCTGAGGGAGCGGCACGTACCGGCTCGCGGGCCGGTCACGTGTCGCACTCCAGCACCGTCTTGCACAGCCCGCAGCGCGCCCGTACGTGGCCGCGCACCGGCACCCGGATCCGCTGGTGGCAGACGGGGCACGGGAACGACACCCGCAGCGGGGAGCCGTCCTCGAAGGCGTAGCCGTCGACGGGGGCGGCCGTCGTCGTCAGCCCGCCGCCGCCCGCCTGCGCGAACATCTCCTGCGCCCGCCTGCGGTCCCTCGTGTACCGGTGCCGCCCCAGGCGCCCGCTCGCCGCCAGCGGCGGGCGCCGGGCATCCCGGCGGGCCATGTCCATGCCGGCGTTGTACGCCTCGTACGCCTGCGGGCTGGTGAACCAGATCTCGGGGTTCTCGCCGAAGGCGAGGGCGCGCTTGGCGACGACGTAGCCGAACTCCTCGGGTGTCAGGTAGCCGAACCGCTGCGAGGCGCCGCCGCCCTCCCGGAAGGCGTCCAGGAGCAGCCAGCCGGCGCCGAGGTAGGCGGTCGCGGTGTCCGTCAGGATCTCGTTCTCGGCCGTGTCGGGGAAGGACAGGCCCAGGCCGTCGAGGCACACGTGCATCACCTCGTGCGCCAGCGCCCCGCCGATGTCCCGGCGGTACTCGCGGAACCGCGGGTTCAGCTCGACGAAGTACTCGGGGCCCTCGGCCAGCTCCACCACCGCGGCCTCGGGCATCTCCCGGAAGCTCACGATCATGCGGGCGTCCGGCAGCCGCAGGTGCTGCACCAGCGTGCGCGCCACGCGCTGGACGCCGAGGTGCAGGTCCTCGTCGGCGTCCAGGGCCACGTCCGCCGGCGGGACGCTGACGGCGAAGTCGGCGTGCAGGGTGTCCGCGGTGATCCGCCGGTACAGCGCCGTCAGGGCCGACTGCACCGTCCGCAGATGCGGAAAGCCGTGCACGACCTCGCTCGCGCTGTCCACCGGCGACCCCCAGGGTCCGACTCCCGCCCACTGTACGGGCCCGCGCCCCCGGGCCCCCGGGCGACGTATCGTGGCGCGCATGAGTCCGAACATCGCCACCAACACCCGTGTCGACCTCGCCGGGCTGCTGGACTTCGTACGGCCCAGGCACCGGGCCCTGCTGCTCACCCGGCGGGCCGACGGCTCGCCGCAGGCGTCGCCGCTGACCTGCGGGGTGGACGACGCGGGGCGGATCGTGGTGTCCACGTACCCGGAGCGGGCCAAGACGCGCAACGCGCGGCGGGACCCGCGGGTCGGGATCGTGGTGCTGTCCGACGAGTGGAACGGGCCGTGGGTGCAGGTCGACGGCGCCGCCGACGTGGTCGACGCGACGGCGGACGTGGAGCCGTTCGTGGAGTACTTCCGCAACATCTCGGGGGAGCACCCGGACTGGGACGAGTACCGCGAGGCCATGGTGCGGCAGGGGAAGTCGCTGATCCGGATCACGCCGGAGCGGTGGGGCCCGGTGGCCACCGGGGGCTTCCCGGCGCGGCTGTCGGAGGGGTCGTAGGCGCGCCGGTCAGGGCGGTGGTGGGGTGAGCAGCGGTTCGGTGCCGGGGGCGGTTAGTTCCAGCAGCAGCACCTCGTTTGTGCCCGTGCGGAGCACGGGGCCCGGGACGTACAGCTTCTCCTGCGGGCCCGCGGCCCAGTAGCGGCCCAGGCAGAAGCCGTTGACCCAGGCCCAGCCCCGGCCCCAGCCCGGCAGCTCCAGCGCCGCGTCCCCGGGGCGCGCGACCTCGGCCGACGCCCGGTACAGGCCCGCGCCGTCTGTGCGGTCTGTGCGGTCTGTGCCGTCCGGGCCGTCCGCGGCGGCCGTGTCCGGCGGGTCGTACGGGAGTGCCGCCACCGCCTCCGCGTCGTCGAGGGCGTCCAGGCGCAACCCTCTGGCCCGTACGCCGTGCACGTACTGGCGCTCGTGCAGCAGCCCGCCGGTGATCCCCTTCGGCTCCCCGAGCCGCGGACCGTAGTTGACCCGGCCCAGCGACTCCACCCACACCTCGACCTCCGCGGGACCCGCGACGTCCCCGAGCGGCGCCTCCTCGCCGGCCAGCGCGATCCGCCGCTCGCCGGCCGCGTCCCGCACGTACGCGACGGCCACGTCCCGCAGCCCCGTGACCAGCAGCGGGTACGGACGCCGCGGGCCCGGGACGCGGAAGCGGTAGCGGACCAGCCCGCGGTCGACGTCCAGCTCCTCGAACGTCGGCGGCACTCCGGACTCCGTCTCGGGCCCGCCCAGCGCCGCCAGCACCCGCGCCGCCGGCACGTACCCGTCGACCGGCGCGCCGTAGTCGTACGACGTGACGTCCGGCTGGAGGGCGCCGCGGTGCAGCTCGCCCGCGCGGTTGGCGCCCGCCCAGCCGCCGAAGCTGGTGCCGCCGTGCGCCATGTAGAAGTTCACCGACGCGCCGCAGCCGAGGATCTCCGCCAGCGCCGCCACCGCGTCCGCCGGCTCCCGTACGACGTGCTCCTCACCCCAGTGGTCGAACCAGCCGCACCAGAACTCCGCGCACATCAGCGGCCCGTCCGGCCGGTGCCTGCGCAGCGTCGCGAACGCCTCCCGGGCGCCCGAGCCGAAGGTCAGCGCGGCCGGCACGCCGGGCAGCGTGCCGGCGGTGAGCATGTGGTCCTCGGGCCCGTCCGCGGTGTACAGCGGGACGGTCACGCCGCGGGCCCGCAGACCGTCGGCGAGGTGGCGCAGATACGCGCGGTCGCTGCCGTACGAGCCGTACTCGTTCTCCACCTGCACCATCAGCACCGGACCGCCCCGCGTCACCTGCCGGGCGACGACCTGCGGCAGCGCCGCGTCGAACCAGTCGTCCACCGCGGCGAGGAACTCCGGGTCGCGCGTGCGCACCCGCGGGCCCAGCGGGCCCGTCAGCCAGTGCGGCAGCCCGCCGTTCTCCCACTCGGCGCAGATGTACGGGCCGGGGCGGACGATCACCCACAGCCCGGCGGCCTGCGCGGCGTCGATGAAGCGGCCGGCCGCCGCCACGTCCTCGTAGCGGCCGGGGTGCGGCTCGTGCAGGTTCCACGGGACGTACGCCTCGACGCAGTTCAGGCCCATCGCGCGCAGCATCGCCAGGCGGTGCCCCCACTGCGCCTCGTGCACCCGGAAGTAGTGCATGGCCCCCGACAGCAGCCGCACCGGCCGCCCGTCCAGAAGAAAGCTGTCCCCGCCCACCGTGAACTCAGGCACCCGATTCCCGCCGTTCGTCGCCGATTGCCGGGCAGATACTCTCGTCCCCTGGCCACCCGCCCGTCCATGGACAAAGATCGACGGTGCTTGGACTCGGCGCTTGGACCCGGTGTCCGGACCCGGCGGCGGCGAAGCGAGGAGGGCGGGCGATGAGCCACCACACGTGGATGCGCTACTTCACCCCCGGCCCGGTGCACCGCAAGCTCGGCCTGGTCTGCCTGGGCGTCGGCCTGCAGTACGGCGACCTGCCGGTCGTCGGGCCGCGCACGCTCGACCACCACGTCGCCGTCGTCATCAGCAGCGGACACGGCTGGTTCCGGGGCGCCGACGGGCCCGTGCTGGACGTCGCGGCGCCCGCGCTGCTGTGGCTCACGCCGGGCGCCGTCCACCACTACGGGCCCGACCCCGCGACCGGCTGGGACGAGGCGTTCGTCGACTTCACCGGGTCCGCCGTGGCCGCGTACACGGAGCTGGGCTACGTCCAGCCGGAGCGGCCCGTGGTCCCGCTCAGCGACGCCACCGGGCCGCGCACCGTCGTCACCCGCATCGCGCGCGCCGCCCGCCGCGGCAACCCGATGCTGGAGGTCGAGACGTCCGCCGCCGTGCACGACCTGCTCGTCGCGCTGCGGCGGTCGCGCGCGGACATGGCCCCGGACGGCGACCCGGTGCTGCCGGCGCTGGCCCGCGACGCCTTCCTGCCGCTGTCCGTCGCCGAGCACGCGGCGCGGCACGGGATGACGACGGCGGAGCTGCGCTCTGCGGTGCGGCGGGCGGCGGGGTGCAGCCCGAAGGACTACCTGCTGGGGATACGGCTCGGGCGGGCGAAGGAGCTGCTGGCCGCCACGGAGCTGCCGATCGCGGCGGTCGCCCGGCGGGTGGGGTACGACGACCCGGCGTACTTCTCGCGGCTGTTCACGCGCCGGGTGGGGGTGGCGCCGGTGCGCTTCCGCGACCAGCAGGGGCGTACGGTGCCGGGCGGCTGGAG
>NZ_JACBXC010000460.1 GCF_013870535.1 Streptomyces phytophilus
GCTCCGCGGCCGGCGCGCTGGGCGGGATATCGCTGACCGCGCGCGTCCGCGCGGCCCACCCGCAGACGCGCACGGTGGTCCTCGCGGCCCGCGACGACCCGGCGCGGGCGGCGGCGGCGCTCCAGGCCGGGGCGTTCGGCTGGGTCGCCAAGGACAGCTCGCTGTCCCGGCTGCTCGCGGTGATCCGGGGCGTGCTGCGCGGTGAGACGCACCTGCCGCCGGCGCTGCTCACGGGCGTGCTGCGGGAGCTGACGGCGGCCCGCGAGCACCGTACGGAAAGCGAGCAGCTGGTCGAGTCGCTGACCCCGCGGGAGCACGAGGTGCTGCGCTGCATGGTCGCGGGCCTGGGCCGCAAGGCGGTGGCGGAGCGGCTGTACCTGTCGCCGCACACGGTCCGCACGCACATGCAGAACGTGCTGGGCAAGCTGGGGGTGCACTCGACGCTGGCGGCGGTCGCCCTGGCCCGCCGCGCGGGCGTGGGCCCGGTGGACCTGGGCGAACCGGCCCGGGTCAGCGGCTAGCCCCTCCGGGGGCGAGCGGGACGGCAGAGGTCCCGTACGCGGCGATCCGGGCCGCGCCGCCCGCAGGGCTACGGCACGTTGTCGAACGGTGCCGTCAGCTGCCGCAGCAGGTCGGCCAGCTCCCTGCGCCGCTCCGGCGGCAGCTCCGCGAGGATCGCCCGCTCCTGCGCCAGCAGCGCCGCCAGCGCAGCGTCCGCGCGCTCGCGGCCCTCGGCCGTGAGCCGGACGAGCACACCGCGCCGGTCGCTGGGGTCCGGCAGCCGCTCGACGAGGTCCTTCTTCGCCAGCCGGTCGATGCGGTTGGTCATCGTCCCGGAGGTGACCAGGGTCTGGGTGAGGAGCTGGCCGGGGGAGAGCTGGTACGGCTCGCCGGCCCGGCGCAGCGCGGTCAGTACGTCGAACTCCCAGCCCTCCAGGCCGTGTTCCGCGAACGCGAGCCGCCGGGCGCGGTCCAGGTGGCGGGCCAGCCGGCTCACCCGGCTCAGCACCTCCAGCGGCTCCACGTCGAGGTCGGGGCGCTCCCTGCGCCACGCCGCGACCAGCCGGTCCACCTCGTCCCGCATGCGATCAGTGTAGTCGGTCTGTCGACATGAAGTCTCTTGACATCGAGATACATCGGCGGAACGCTGGACGCATGACCTCACCCTCCTGGGACCCGCAGCAGTACCTGCGCCACGAGGGGCCCCGCACCCGCCCCCTCGCGGACCTCCTCGCCCGCGTCGGCGAGCTGCCCCGTCACCCGGCGCGGATCGCCGACATCGGCTGCGGCACGGGCAACGGCACCGCGCTGCTCGCCGCCCGCTGGCCCGGCGCCCACGTCACGGGGTACGACAGCTCACCCGCCATGCTCCGCACCGCCGCCGCCCACGCCGGGCCCACCCCCGGCGGCGGCCGGATCGACTTCGCCCACGCCGACCTCGCCGACTGGACGCCGGAGCCCGGCACATACGACGTGATCCTCGGCAACGCCGTGCTGCAGTGGGTGCCCGACCACTGGGAGCACTTCCCCCGCTGGCTCGCCGGGCTCGCCTCCGGCGGCACGTTCGCCTTCCAGGTCCCCGGCAACTACGACGCCCCCAGCCACGCGCTGATGCGCCACCTCGCCCGCGACCCGCGCTGGCGCGAGCGGCTGCACGGCGTGCTGCGCGACCAGCCGGTGCTCCAGCCCGTCGCCTACCTGGAGCTGCTCTGCGACCTCGGCTGCGCCGGCGACGCCTGGGAGACCACGTACGCCCACCTCCTGCACGGCACCGACCCGGTGCTGGACTGGGTGAAGGGCACCGGGCTGCGCCCCGTCCTCGACGCCCTCGGCGACGAGGCCGACGCCTTCGTCGACGCCTACGCGGCCCTGCTGCGCACCGCCTACCCGCCGGGGCCGCACGGCACCCCGTTCCCGTTCCGCCGCATCTTCGCGCTGGGAGTCACGCCATGATCACCGGACTCGACCACGTCCAGCTCGCGGTCCCCGCCGGCGGCGAGGAGATCCTGCGCATCTTCTACGGCGACGTCCTCGGCATGACCGAGGTGCCCAAGCCCGCGGCGCTCGCCGCCCGCGGCGGCTGCTGGTTCACCTCCGGCGCCGTGAGGCTCCACCTCGGCGTCGAACAGGACTTCCGTCCCGCCCGCAAGGCGCACCCCGCGCTCGTCGTCACCGACCTCGACGCGCTGGCCCGCCGCCTGGCCGCCCGCGGCCACGACGTGACCTGGGCCGACGGCGAGATCCCGGGGGTACGGCGCTTCCACACCGCGGACCCGTTCGGCAACAGACTGGAGTTCCAGGCCGCCTGAGGGCTACGCGCGCCGGTGGCCTATCAGCCGCGGCTTGGCCTCCATATCGCCCAGGCCGTGCCAGGCCAGGTTCACCAGATGCGCCGCGACCTCCGCCTTCTTCGGCTTGCGCACATCCAGCCACCACTGCCCCGTCAGCGCCACCATCCCCACCAGCGCCTGCGCGTACAGCGGCGCCAGCTTCGGATCGAAGCCGCGGGACTTGAACTCCAACCCCAGGATGTCCTCCACCTGGGTGGCGATGTCGCTGATCAGCGATGCGAACGAGCCGTGCGACTGCGCCACCGGGGAGTCCCGGACCATGATGCGGAAGCCGTCGGTGTACTCGTCGATGTAGTCCAGCAGCGCGAACGCGGCCTGCTCCAGCAGCTCCCGCGGATGCCCCGCGGTCAGCGCGCTCGCCACCATGTCGAGGAGCTGGCGCATCTCGCGATCGACGACGACCGCGTACAGCCCCTCTTTGCCCCCGAAGTGCTCGTACACGACCGGTTTGGACACGCCTGCCTTCGCGGCGATCTCCTCCACCGACGTCGCCTCGAAGCCGCGCGCCGCGAACAGCGTGCGCCCCACGTCGACGAGCTGCTCGCGGCGCTCCTTGCCCGTCATCCGCCGCCGGGTACGGCGCGGCGGCTTCCCCTCGCCGCCGTCGCCGCTGTTGCCCGTGCTGCTCTTACCGCCGGTAGCCACGGCTCCATCATGCCGCGTCGGCGGCGGCCTCCTCACGGCGGGCCGACGCGGCGGCCGCGCCCTTGCCCGAGCCCTTGCGGGAGTCGCCGTCCTTGTTGCGCTTCGCGTCGATACGGGACTGGGTCGGCCAGCGCACGTCGTACGCCCAGCCCAGCTTCTCGAAGATGCGGATGATCCGGGCGCTGGAGTCGATCTGGCCCTTCATCACGCCGTGCCGGGCGCAGGTCGGGTCCGCGTGGTGCAGGTTGTGCCACGACTCGCCGCCGGACAGGACCGCCAGCCACCACACGTTGCCCGAGCGGTCACGCGACTTGAACGGGCGCTTGCCGACCGCGTGGCAGATCGAGTTGATCGACCACGTGACGTGGTGCAGCAGCGCGACCCGTACCAGCGACGCCCAGAAGAACGCCGAGAGCGCGCCCTCCCACGACCAGGTGACCAGCCCGCCGACCAGCGGCGGGAACAGCAGCGAGACCGCCGTCCACAGCACGAACTGACGCGACACCCGGCGGATCGCCGAGTCCTTGATCAGGTCCGGCGCGTACTTGTTCTGCGGCGTCTGCTCCTCGTCGAACAGCCAGCCGATGTGCGCCCACCACAGGCCCTTCATCAGCGCCGGCACCGTCTCGCCGAAGCGCCAGGGGGAGTGCGGGTCGCCCTCGGCGTCGGAGAACTTGTGGTGCCTGCGGTGGTCCGCGACCCAGCGCACGACCGGGCCCTCCACCGCCATCGACCCGGCGATCGCCAGCGCCACCCGCAGCGGCCTCTTCGCCTTGAAGGAGCCGTGCGTGAAGTACCGGTGGAAGCCGACCGTCACACCGTGCAGGCCGAGGAAGTACATGAACGTCATCAGTCCGAGGTCGAGCCAGCTCACCCCCCAGCCCCAGGCCAGCGGGATCGCCCCCACCAGCGCGACGAACGGCAGCACGATGAAGGCGAGCAGCGTGATCTGCTCGACCGATCTCTTGCTCTCACCGCCGAGCGTCGCGGACTCGGCGGTGACCGTGGCCGAGCGGGGCTGCTCGTCGATCACTTCGGACGTGGACGGCATGGGCATCCCTCGGAGGCTGGGGAACATGGACCAGCGAGGCTACGGTCCCGTAACCTACGTTGGCGTAAGTATGGCATGCCTCAGTTCCGGGCTGAAAGAGGCACGGTCCCAACGGGCGTACATACGCGCCCGTGTGGAAGGAACACCTCTTGAGTGCCCGCAGACACCGGTTCCCATGCCGCAACCCCGCGGGCTTCGCCCACCCGGGCAGCGAGCAGGGCCGACTAGTCTGGGGGCGTCGGACAGCGCGGTCCGCACCCCCGCCCGCCGCGCGCCGCCGCGCACGGGCGGAAACACCAGCGCCGCACGCCAAGGAGCCGCACCAG
>NZ_JACBXC010000461.1 GCF_013870535.1 Streptomyces phytophilus
TCTCCCGGATCGACGCCGCGACCTGCCGGTGCAGCGGCTCGGCGCGGGTCCGGTCCCGGTCCAGCTCGATGAGCAGGTCCTCGGCGGTGCTGGAATTGGTCCGTATTCGGGGCATGGAATCGGACCTTACCGCGGGTACCGATCCGCGTCAGGCTCGGAGCATGACGACAGCGACGCACACCCGCACCGCCGGCACCACCGGCACTTCCCGCTCCCGCCTGGCCGCCTCCCTCGACGGCCGGCTCCTCCTTCCCGGCGACGCCGGGTACGACTCCGCCCGTACCGTCTGGAACGCCATGGTCGACCGCCGCCCCCGGATGATCGTCCGCGCCGCGAGCACCGCCGACGTCCAGGCCGCGGTGCGCTACGCCCGCGAGCACGACCTGGAGACGGGCATCCGCTGCGGCGGGCACAACGTGGCCGGCTTCGCCGTCCCCGACGACGGTCTGATGATCGACCTGACGCCCATGGGCGGCGTGCGGGTCGATCCCGTGCGGCGGCGGGCGCGCGTGCAGGGCGGCGCGCTGCTCGGCGCGCTGGATCGGGCCACGCAGCCGTACGGCCTTGCCACCACCGCGGGGAACGTCTCGCACACCGGCGTCGGCGGGCTCACCCTCGGCGGCGGCATGGGGTGGCTGGCGCGGCAGTACGGGCTCGCGTGCGACAACGTCGCGTCGTACACGGTGGTCACCGCCGACGGCGAAGTGGTGACGGCGAGCAGGAGCGAGCACCCGGAGCTGTTCTGGGGGCTGCGCGGGGGCGGCGGCAACTTCGGGGTCGTGACGGAATTCGAGTTCCGGCTGCACCGGACCGGTACGCGGACGCTGGTCGCCGAGTTCGACTACCGCGCCGAGGACGCCGTGCCGGTGCTGGAGGGCTGGCGGGACCTGAACGCCGTCGCGCCGCGCGAGGCGGCGTTCTCGGCCTCCGTCGCCGACGGCCCGGCGGGCGGCGGGCCGGTGGCCACGGTCGGTTTCGTGTGGGTCGGCGACCCGGAGCGGGGGCGGCAGCTGCTGCCGGCGCTGCGCGCACTCGGCCGGCCCGTCGCCACGCGGATCACCACGCCGTCGTACCTGGAACTGCAGTGCAGGGACGACTCCAGCGGCGGCCACGCCTACCTCCGCTACTCCGCCGCCCACTACCTGCGGGACCTCCCGACGCCGGCGGTCGAGGCGTTCCTGCTGCGCGGCGCAACGGACCTGCGGGGCACGGGCTCAGGTGGGCGGTCCGGTGCCGGGCTGCCGGGGGTCGGGCTGCAGGCGCACGGCGGGGCCATCGCCGACGTCCCCGACGACGACGCGGCGTTCGCCCACCGCGGCACGGCGTTCGAGTTCGGCGCCGGGTCGCGCTGGACGGACCCGGCCGAGGACGACGCCCGGATGACCGCCGCCCGCGCCGCGGGCTCAGCGCTCGCACCGTACGCGAACGGCGTCTACGTCAACTCCCTCACCGCCCACGACGGCCCCCGCGGCATCCGCCGCGCCTACCCGGCGGCCAAGCTCGCCCGGCTGGCCGCGCTGAAGGGCGTCTGGGACCCGCACAACGTCTTCCACCTCAACCAGAACATCACCCCGGCCACCCCCTGAGCCCGCACCCGGCCGCGTGCCGCCACCGCGGCGCTCTGTTCCACTCTGTTCCGTACGCCGGAACAACTGCCAGAATCGGACGATGCGTCCTCGATTCCACGATCCCCGGCTGGAGTCGGAATACCGGGCCGGCGGGCCGGAACGCGGCTGCGTGGCCGTGATCGCCTGGGTGGCCGTCGCCCGGCTCGTCTACATTCCCACCGCCTTCTTCCTGGACGCCGACGGTGTGCAGGACGAGCGCCGGATCCTCCTCAACGCGGCGATCAGCGCGGCCGTGTCGGCCCTCCTGGTGACGGTCCCCCTGCGTCTCTACTTCGGCCGCAAGAAGGAGAGGCACGTCCTTGCGCGTTCGGCCCGCGCGTACCGGAACCGGCAGAAGGAGTGACGGCAGCCCCTTGTCGGCCCGGCTCGCTAGCATGCCCGGCATGGCCATCAAACTCGAAAACGTCGGCATCGCGGTCCGCGACATCGAAGCGGCGATCTCCTTCTTCACCGACCTCGGCCTCACGGTCCTCGGCCGCGACACGGTCAGCGGCGAGTGGACCGACACCGCCGTCGGCCTCGACGGCAACCACGCCAGGATCGCGATGCTCCAGACGCCGGACGGCCAGGGGCGCCTGGAGCTCTTCGAGTACATCCACCCCGAGGCGATCGAGACCGACCCCACCCTTCCGCACGAGATCGGCATGCACCGCGTCGCCTTCTCGGTCGACGACATCGACGCCGCCCTGGAGACGGCCGCAAAGCACGGATGCCGTCCGCTGCGCGGCGTGGCGACGTACGAGGACGTCTACAAGCTCACGTACGTCCGCGGGCCCAGCGGCATCCTCGTGATGCTCGCCGAGGAGCTGAAGAAGGGCTGACGGCCGCTCAGGGGCGGCCCCGCGGCGCGCACTTGCCCTCGGCGCCCTTGCCGGCGGCCCAGCCGATGCCTCCGACGAGGTGCCTGACGAGGTAGTTGTCCCCGCCGTTCGCCGCGTACGACTCGGGGAAGTGGCCCATCCCGGTCACCCAGATGCGGCCGCCGTCGTACGGCTTGCACCAGGAGATCGGGTGGTCCTCGCCCATCGCGTTCGGGCCGGGGTCGTACGACTCCTCGTCGAGCGTCGCCAGCACGCGCGCGTCGCCGCGCACGCTGCGGGCGAAGTTGTAGTGCTCGTCGCCGAAGGAGAACTCCTTGGGGAAGCCGCGCGTCGAGGGGTGGTGGCGGTCGGCGACCCGCACCGTGGCGACATTGTCCAGGTCGCTGGCGGCGTGACCCGGCATCAGCGTGCCGACCGCGCTTTCGGCCCCGCCGTCCCACCAGTCCCAGGTGGTGACGCCGGCGCCCATGTCGACCGCGTTGTGGTTGGCGGCGATCCCGCCGCCGGCGTTGACGAACCCCCGGATCGCGGCACGCTGCTCCTCGTCCCACAGCGGGCCGGGGCGACCGCCGCCGAGCCACTGCGACGAGGCGTTGAAGAGGAAGATCGCGTCGTACTCGGCCAGGTTCTCCGGGCTGAAGACGCGCGGGTTCCCGTCGGGGTGGTCGCAGTTGCCGACCGCCCCGCCAAGCCCGTCGCAGTCCTCCCGCACCCACGAGATCCCGGCCTCGTCCAGCGCGTTCTGGATGTGGCCGATGCCGCCGTCGATGGCGCCGGCGTGGCGGTACCCGGTGGTCCCGGTGTAGATCAGGACCTTCGACTCGTCCTTGGCCTGGGCGGGCACGGCCGACGTCGCCAAGAGCCCGAGCGCGGCCACCCCCAACAACGCGCGTCGAACGCCAGATCGTGCGTCACGCATGACACTCCCCTCGCTTCCATGTCCCCACCAACTACCGCCCCTTTCCGCGCACATGTCAAGATGGCCCGCCACGGCCCCGGGGGGCGCGGGCGGTGCCCTTTTCGCGGTCCGCCTACTGGCACGCCGGGAGAAGTGACATTTCGTTGCCCTCCGTTAGTCGACTAGTCGACGACGCGGTGGCGGCCGTCGGCGGTGCGGTGCGTGTGTCCCTGGCGGGCCAGCATCTCCAGCAGCGGCGTCGCCACGCGCCGGGTGGTGCCCAGGGCCTGGCGGGCCTGGCTGACCGTGAACGGCTGGGGGAGCGCGCGCAGGAGGCGTACCGCCTCCGTGTCCGCCCCCGGCAGCAGGTAGATGCCGGCGTCGACCCGGAGGAGGGCGCCCGTACGCACCGCGGCGCGCAGTGCCCGGTCGTCCAGCCCGAGGTCCCGCAGCCCGTCCGCGTCGGGTGCCAGGAACGGGGCGTCCGCCAGTTGCCGCCGGAGTGCGTGTACGGCCGATCGGACGGCGGGCGGCAACTGCCGGTCGGCGGCGGCGGGGAGGATGCGGCCGTCGCGTACGACGAGCGGCGCCCGGACCAGTTCGGCCGCCAACCGCATGTCGGGGAGCCCGAGGCGCCGGCCCGCGTCCGCCACCGTGAGGCCGGGTGCGAGGGGATCCTCGCGGGCGTGCTCCCCGACGACGCGCTCCAGTTCTGCGCCCAGTTCGGCCCACCGCGCGGGGTCCACGAGCCAGTCGCCCGCCACCGGCGCAAACGGCACGTCCGCGCCCATCGCCGTGAGTTCGCCGGTACGGATCAGGCCCCGGCGGCGTACCTCGGACCGGCCGTCGGGCGTGCCCTCCATGCCCTGCAACTCCTCCGCCCGTACGGCAGCCGCGCCGCGGTGCCGCAGCGCCGGGGGCCGTACGTCGAGGACGGTCACCCCGGCCGCGATGTCGTGGGCTCCGGGGTGGCGGAGCAGCCCGGCGTCCCCGATGCGCAGCGGGAGCGGCTCGGCGAG
>NZ_JACBXC010000462.1 GCF_013870535.1 Streptomyces phytophilus
GGACTTCGTCTCGCCCGCGTGGTGCGCGCTGGTGGCGCGCGGCCTGTCGCCGGTGCGCGACATCAGCGGCGAGGCCGAGGACGCGGCCATCCCGTCGTCCAGCAGGCTGCTCGACGTGGTGGAGCTGGAGCCGCCCACCGGGGACGCCATCGCCGCCCGCTGGCAGATCGGCGGGCAGTCGACGACCGCGGTCATCGGCGAGTCGTACGACGGCCCCTTCGCCATCGACATCCGCAAGGACGGCCCGCACGGCCTCATCGCCGGCACCACCGGCTCCGGCAAGTCCGAGCTGCTCCAGACGATCGTCGCGGCCCTCGCGGTGACGAACACCCCCGAGAACATGACCTTCGTCCTCATCGACTACAAGGGCGGGTCCGCGTTCAAGGACTGCGTCAAGCTGCCGCACACCGTCGGCATGGTCACCGACCTCGACAACCACCTCGTCACCCGCGCCCTGGAGTCGCTGCGCGCCGAGCTGCACCGCCGCGAGCACATCCTCGCCGACGCCGAGGCCAAGGACATCGAGGACTTCCAGGACCTGCTGCGCCGCGAGCCGGGGAGGTACGCGCCGCTGCCCCGGCTGCTGCTCGTCATCGACGAGTTCGCCGCCATGGTCCGCGAGCTGCCCGACTTCGTCACCGGCCTGGTCGACATCGCCGCCCGAGGCCGTTCGCTCGGGATCCACCTGATGCTCGCCACCCAGCGCCCCAGCGGCGTCGTCTCCCCGGAGATCCGCGCGAACACCAACCTGCGTATCGCCCTGCGCGTCACCGACGGCGGCGAGTCCGCGGACGTCATCGACGCCCCGGACGCCGGCTACATCGCCAAGTCCATGCCCGGCCGCGCCTACGTGCGCCTGGGCCACGCCTCCCTCGTCCCCTTCCAGTCCGGCCGGGTCGGCGGCCGGCGCCCCGGCGCGCTCGGGCCGCGGCCGCCCGGAGCCCTTGCGGAGTACCGTCATGACGTGCCCGGGTCCTTCAGACCGATCACCGCGTAGTCGAACTGCCCCGTCCAGACGGGGTGTCCGAACGCGCCGGCGATGTTGTCGCCGACGAGCAGCGGCTTGCGCTCCCACAGCAGCGGGACGGCCGGCGCCTTCTCCATGATCTGCGCGTCCAGCTCCGTCCACGCCTTGTTCGCCTCGTCCACGTCGGCGAGGGTGGCGATGCGGTCCATCTCCCGCATCACCTCCTCGTCGCGGAACTGGGCGTAGTTGCCCTTGTTGCCGGTCTCCTGGATGGTGCGGCCGTCGAAGACGAACGGCAGGAAGGTGGCGCCGGAGGGGTAGTCGGGACACCAGCCGCTGATCGCCATGTCGGGCGCGTTCTTCGTGTCGCCGATGGTGTCGTAGTAGACGGAGGGGTCGACCGTCTGGATCTTCACCGTGACGCCCGCCCGGTCCAGGCTCTGCTGGAGCGCCTCGGCCCTGGTCTTGTCGCCGGTGGAGACGGTGAGGGTGGCGGTGAAGCCGTCGCCCTCGCCGGCCTCGGAGAGCAGCTTCTTCGCCTTGTCCGCGTCGCCGGCGGGCGGGATGCCGAGGACGTCGGTCTTCTTGCCGCCGGCGAGCGCGGGCGGCAGGTAGGCGGTGGCGACCTCGTTGAGCGCGGGGCCGCCGTTGGCGGTGGCCTGGGCCTCCCGGTCGACCGCGTACATCATCGCCCGGCGCACGGCGGGGTCGTCGAAGGGGGCGCGCGTGGTGTTGAGGTGGAGCATGTCGGTGCAGCCGGTGGTCTCGGCGGCGAGCCGGGCCTTCACGTCCTCCCTGGAGAGCACCTTGGCCACGCTCTCGGGGCGCATGTCGGCCCACGCCACGGCGGAGGCGTCGCCGCCGCCTGCGGCGATGAGCCGGTCGTCGATCTGGTCGCCGCCGAGGCCCATCTTGACCACGATCCGGTCGGGGTACGCCTTGCGCACGGGGTCGGTCGACGCCTTCCAGTGCTCGTTGCGTACGAGCACCAGCTCCTTGCCGCGGTCGTAGCGGTCGATCTTGTACGGGCCGGAGGAGAACGGCCGCTGGTCGTACTGGACGCCCTTGTCCTGGGCCTTCGGCACCGGCGCGAACGTCGGCAGCGTGGCGGTGTAGGAGAACTCGGCGATGGGCCGGTTCAGCCGGAAGACGATGGTCCGCTCGTCCGGGACCTCGATGGAGTCCAGCTGCTCGCCCTTCAGCGGGCCCGCGTACCCCTCGGTGTCCGCGAGGTACTGCTGCGCGTAGTCCGGGCCGCCCGTGAGGTCGGCGGCGAAGGACCGCTCGACGTTGTACTTCACGTCCGCGGCCGTGACGGTGCTGCCGTCCTCGTACTTCAGCCCCTTCTTCAGCGTGAACGTCCACACCTTGCCGCCCTCGGAGGGCGTGCCGAGGTCGGTGGCCAGGTCGGGGACGATCTCGGTGCCCTTCTTGCCGGGCTCGGCCCGGAAGGTGGTCAGGGTGCGGTAGAGCAGCCGGATCCCGAAGTCCATGTCCGGCATCGTCCAGTTGCGGGTCGGGTCGAGGTGGGCGAAGTCCTGGTTGGACAGCACGGTCAGCGTGCCGCCGCGCTGGGGGGTGCCGCCGATGACGCCGGTGGCGCCGGGGTTGCGGCCCTCGCCGCCACCGGAGTCACCGGAGTCGGCCGAGCAGGCGGCCGCACCTGCGGTGAGGGCTGCCGCGAGAGACGCCGCGAGCGCGGCGCGCACACTTCTGCTGATCATGTTCCACTCCGTCGTGGGTGGGTCCGGGGGGCTGGGATCCGAGATCACCGAGGGCAGCCGGGCCGTCCGGCCCGCTTCCCTCCACTGGCGCGGTGTGTAACATAATAATGTGCAATTTTATTGGCAAGGGATCAGCGGACTCGTTACGCACCCGTGTCCGGCACCCCCCGCTCACCAGGAGCCGCCCCGATGGACAAGCCCCTCGCCCGTCCGCACACCGGCAGCCACGACCTCGACGTCCCGGCCGCCCTGCACACCTTCATGGGCAGCGGGTGGGCGCCCAGCCCGCTGCCGTCCGGCGTCCGCGTCCCCGGGTACGACGGCCTCGCCGGCCGCCGCGCCCGGCTGTCCGCCCGCTTCCCCGGCGAGCGGCTGGTGCTGCCCGCCGGGGAGCTGAAGGTCCGGTCCAACGACTGCGACCACCGCTTCCGCCCGCACAGCGCGTACGCCTGGCTGACCGGTCTGACGGGCGAGGACCAGGCCGGACACGTCCTCGTCCTGGAGCCCGCCGGGGCCGAGGGGCACGAGGCCGCGCTGTACGTGCGCCCGCGCTCGGACCGGTCCACCGACGAGTTCTACCGGGACCGCCGCTACGGCGAGTTCTGGGTCGGCCGCCGCCCCGACCTCGGCGAGGCCGCCGAACTGACCGGGCTGGCCTGCCGGGACCTCGACGACCTGGCCAAGCTCACCGCGGGACCGCGGCCGCCGGCCCGGGTGCTCGCCGGGGTCGACGCCCGCACCGACGGCCTCTTCGACCGCGGCCCGCACAGCGCCGCCGAGCCGGACCGGGACGCAGAACTGGGCACGTACCTCTCGGAGTTGCGGCTGCTGAAGGACGAGTGGGAGGTCGGCCAGCTCCAACTGGCCGTCGACCACACCGCCGCCGGCTTCGAGGACGTCGTACGCGCCCTGCCCGCGGCCCTGCGCCACCCGCGCGGCGAACGCTGGATCGAGGGCGTCTTCCAGACCCGCGCCCGCGCCGAGGGCAACGGCACCGGCTACGAGACGATCGCCGCCTCCGGCGCACACGCCTGCGTCCTGCACTGGATCCGCAACGACGGCCCGCTCGACCCGAACCACCTGCTGCTCCTCGACGCCGGGGTGGAGACCGACACCCTCTACACCGCCGACGTCACCCGCACCCTCCCGCTGTCCGGGCGCTTCTCACGCATCCAGCGGCAGGTGTACGAACTCGTCCTCGCCGCCCAGAACGCGGGCATCGCCGCCCTCCGGCCGGGCGCCCGCTTCCGCGACTTCCACCGGGCGGCGATGGCGGTGATCGCCGAGGGGCTGTACGACTGGGGCGTCCTGCGCATCACCCCGGAGGAGGCGCTCGCGCCCGGCAGCGGGCTGTACCGGCGCTACACCCTGTGCAGCAGCGGCCACATGCTCGGACTCGACGTGCACGACTGCGCCAAGGCGCGGGCGGACCAGTACCTCGACGGGGTGCTGGAGGCCGGGCAGGTCCTCACCGTGGAGCCCGGGCTCTACCTCCAGCCCGACGACGAGACGCTGCCGCCGGAGCTGCGCGGCATCGGCGTGCGGATCGAGGACGACCTGGTGATCACCGAGGACGGCGCGCGGCTGATGTCGGACGCGCTGCCGCGCGACCCGGACGCTGTCGAGGAGTGGATGGGGACGCTCCTCGACGGCTTCCGCCCGGGGGCCTGAGCG
>NZ_JACBXC010000463.1 GCF_013870535.1 Streptomyces phytophilus
GCGAGCACCTCGTGCTGGAGGTGGGGGGCGGCTCGCACCGCCTCCGGCTGGCCACGGCGCACGGCTGAGCCCAGACCCCCACGGGGCGGGCCGGAAAGAAGGTTCCGATGAACATACGCGGCAGGGCGCTCGGCTGCGCCGCGGTGGCCGTGGCGCTGCTGGCGGCGGCGGCCGGGTGCGGCGCGGACGCCGGGGGCGACGGCGAGATCGTCGTCTCCGTCTGGGACGACGGGCGCGAGGAAAGCTCCATCGACGTCGCCGCCCGCGACTTCGAGAAGGCGCACCCCGACCTCACGGTGACGGTGCAGAAGAACCCGTTCGACCAGCATCTCCAGGCGTTGCGCCGGCAGTTGGGCGCGGGCCGGGCGCCGGACGTGGCGATGACCGTCGTCGGCTACGGCGAGTCCGGCACGGTCCGCGCGCTGGCCGACAAGGGGCTGCTGGCCGACCTGGGCGAGAGCCCCTGGGCCGGCCGGCTGCCCGACACCGTCGCGGGCGCCGTCGGGGACGGCTCGGAGGTCTACGCCTTCCCCGTCGACTCGATGGCGATCGGCATCGTCGCCAAGAAGGGCACCGACGTGCCCGGGACGTACACCAGCATGCTGACGGCCTGCCGGGACGCCGGGCGCGACGGCAAGACCGCGTTCGCGCTCGGCGGCCACGAGAACTCCAAGATGCCGCACATCGTGGGCTTCGCGCTGGCCGCGTCCACCGTGTACGCGGACGACCCCGGCTACGGCGACAAGCGGCTGCGCGACGAGGTGACCTTCGCCGGCAGCGACGGCTGGGAACAGGCTGTGGCGCGCTTCGGCGAGATGCGGGACGCCGGCTGCTTCGGCGAGAACGCGGCGGGCACCACGCGGGAGGCCACCGCCCGGGCGCTGGGCGACGGCGACGCGCTGATGGCCGTCACGCCGACCGTCACGCTGCCGCTGTGGCAGGCGGCGGCCCCCGACGCGGAGTTCGTCATGGCGCCGTTCCCCGGCGACGACGACCCCGACCGGGTGCTCGTACCCGCCGGCGCCAGCAGCGGCCTCGTCGTACCCGCCAAGGCGAGCGACGCCGGACCCGGCAAGCAGTTCGTCGACTTCTACGCCAAGCACCGCGCCCGCTACGCCGAGATCGACGGCGCCGTGCCCGCCCTGCCGGACGACGGCGGCGGCCCCCGCGCCCCCGGCTACGCCGCGGCGCTGGAGCCGTACCTGCGCGACGGGCGGACCGCCCCGATCATGGACCAGCAGTGGCCCAACCCGGAGCTGATCGCCCGCTTCGACAGCGGCCTTGTGGAGATGCTCACCGGCCGCGCAGAACCCGCCGACGTCCTGGAGTCCATGGACGCGGTGTGGACCTCGGAAGCGCCGTAGGAGCCCGCCATGAAACGACCCGGAGCGGTCCCCTGGCTGTTCGTCGTCCCGGCGGCGGCCCTGACCCTGCTGATCCTCCTCGTCCCCTCACTCGTCGGCGCGGCCTACGCGTTCACCGACTGGGACGGGCTGACCTCGCCGTCCTGGGT
Source organism: Streptomyces phytophilus (assembly GCF_013870535.1). Classification (GTDB taxonomy): domain Bacteria; phylum Actinomycetota; class Actinomycetes; order Streptomycetales; family Streptomycetaceae; genus Streptomyces; species Streptomyces phytophilus. The sequence continues at coordinate 1,514 of NZ_JACBXC010000463.1, forward strand.
GGGACTCGCCAACTTCACCGAGTTCTTCGACGACGGCTCGCACGTCGTCGGGCAGACCCTGATCCTCGCCGGGCTGTACGTCGTCGGCGTCAACGCCGCCGGCCTCGGCCTCGCCCTCGGGCTTGCGCACACGCTGCGCACCCGGCACGTGCTGCGCGCGCTCTTCCTGGTGCCGGCCGTGGTGAGCCCGCTGGTGGTCGCGTACATCTGGACGTTCATCCTGGACGTGGACGGGCCGCTCAACGAGATCCTGGAGGCCGTCGGGCTCGGCTCCTCGGCGCAGCCGTGGCTCGGCCAGCGGAACACCGCGCTCGCGGCCGTCGCGATCGTCATGGTCTGGCAGTTCGCCGGCTACCACATGCTCATCTACCTCGCCGGGCTCCAGGGCGTGCAGCGCGAGCTGCTGGAGGCGGCCGAGGTCGACGGCGCCGGGCCCTGGCGGCGGTTCGCCGACATCACGCTGCCGCTGCTGCGCCCCGCCCTCGTCATCGGCACCGTGCTGTCCACGATCTCGGCCTTCCTCCTGTTCGACCAGGTGATGGCGCTGACCGGCGGCGGCCCCTCCGGCGGCACCGACACCCTCGGCACGTACGTCTACGAGCAGACTTTCGTCAACGGCCGCTACGGCTACGGCTCCGCCGTCGCCCTGCTGCTCGTCGGCGGCGTCTGTCTGGCGGCGCTCGTCCAGATGCGCCTGCTGCGCGGGAGGCGCTCATGAACCGCTACGGCCGCTGGACGGCCTTCCGCGAGGCGGGCTTCTGGATCGCCGCGATCCCCATGCTGCTGCCCGTCTACCTCGTGCTCACGACCGTGCTGCGCGGCCCGGAGGCGCGCGGCGAGTCCGCGCTCCGGCCGCCCGGTGACCCCACCCTGGGCAACATGGAGCGGGCCTGGACGGAGGCCGGCGGCGGCACCGTGTCGTTCTCCCAGGCACTGGTCAACAGCGTGCTGACGACCGCCGCGGTGGTGGCGATCCTCGTCGTCGTCGCGGCCCCGGCCGGGTACGCGCTGGCCCGGCGCGGCTCGAAGCTCTCCGGCGCGGTTTTCGGCATGTTCGCGTTCGCGCTGATCATGCCGATCCAGCTCGGGATCATCCCGTTGTACGGGTTCATGGTCGACGCCGGCCTCACGGGCACCCGCGCCGGGCTGATCCTCGTGTACGCGGGGCTCCAGATGCCGCTGGCGGTCTTCCTCTACACCGGGTTCCTCCGCGGGCTGCCGACCGCGTACGAGGAGGCCGCGCGGGTCGACGGCGCCCGCCCGCTGCGGGTGTTCGCCGGGGTCGTCTTCCCGCTCGTCCGTCCCGTCACCGGCGTCGTCGCGACGCTGACCGGGCTCTTCGTCTGGAACGACTTCTTCGTCGCCCTGGTCTTCGTCGGCGACACGGACAAGGTGACCCTGCCGGTCGCCGTGTACTCCTTCGTCGGCCGGTTCGCCGCGGAGTGGCCGCTGATCTTCGCCGCCGCGCTCATCGCGGCCGGTCCCGTCGTCGTGCTCTTCGGCTTCGCCCAGCGCACGATCATGAAGGGCTTCACCAGCACCCTGCACGGGTGAGAGAGGAAGGCGCGATGACGTCCATCGGCCTCGACCACGTGGTCATGCGGTACGACGGCACCCAGGCGGCAGTGGACGACGTGTCCCTGGAGATCGAGGAGGGCGAGTTCTTCGTCCTCGTCGGCCCCTCCGGGTGCGGCAAGTCGACCCTGCTGCGGCTGCTCGCCGGACTGGAGCGGCCCTCGTCCGGCACCGTCCGGATGGACGGCTCCGACGTCACGGAACTCACCCCGCGGCTGCGCGACGTGGCGATGGTGTTCCAGAACTACGCGATCTACCCGCACATGACCGTCGGCGGCAACCTCGGCTACGGCCTCAAGGTCCGCGGCGTACCCAAGCGCGAGGCGGCCGCCCGGGTACGGGAGGTCGCCGACCTGCTCGGGCTCGGCGACCTGCTCAAGCGCCGCCCCACGACACTCTCCGGCGGGCAGCTCCAGCGGGTCGCGATGGGCCGGGCCATCGCCCGCCGCCCGCGCGCCTACCTGATGGACGAGCCGCTGTCCAACCTGGACGCCAAGCTGCGCGTGTCCATGCGCGCGGAGCTGGAGCAACTGCACCGCCGGCTCGGGGTCACCACCGTCTACGTCACGCACGACCAGGTGGAGGCGATGACGCTCGGCAGCCGGGCCGCGGTGCTGCGGGCCGGTGAACTCCAGCAGGTGGCCGCGCCGCAGGAGCTGTACGCGCGACCGGCCAACGCCTTCGTCGCCGCGTTCATCGGCTCGCCGCCGATGAACTTCGCCCTGGCCACGGCCCGCGAGGACGGGCTCGACCTCGCCGGGTTCGACCTTCGGCTGCCCGCGGAGCACCGTCCGCCGGTCGCCGCGGGGGAGCGCGTGCTGGTCGGCATCCGACCGGAGGAGCTGCGGGCCCCGCAGGCCGCGGGGAAGGACGCGTGCGCGCTGCGGGTGACGTGCGCCGTTCGCCAGAACCTCGGCGCCGACCAACTGCTGTTCTTCCCCGTGCCCCAACTGCCGTACGAGGCCGCGGTGATCGCACGGGCCACCTTCGCGGAGGACCGCCCGGCGGGTCCCGCCGTCGGCAGCGGCGAGCGGCTGCTGTGCGCGCGGGTGCCGGCGGACGTGTCGGTCGAGCCCGGGGACACCGTGGACCTGGCCGTACGGCCAGGGGCGCTGCACTACTTCGCCCCCGACGGCGGGGCGCGCCTGCCGTCCGCCTGAAGGAGGAACGCCATGGACGTCGTCGGCTACACCGACCCGATCTGCGCGGCGCCGGGCGAGCGGATCTCGCTGCGGGTGAGCAGCGCGGACCCGGAGATGCGGGTGACGC
>NZ_JACBXC010000464.1 GCF_013870535.1 Streptomyces phytophilus
GGCCGCAGAACTCACCGGACTCGGCGCCGAGGTGGCCTTCGCCGCCTGCGACGTCGCCGACGCCGACGCCCTCGCCGGGGCGCTGGACCGGATCCCGTCGGAGCACCCGCTCACCGCCGTGGTGCACGCGGCGGGCGTACTGGACGACGCGACCGTCGGCGAGCTGACGCCCGCCCGACTCGACGCCGTGCTGCGGCCGAAGGCGGACGGCGCCTGGCACCTGCACCGGCTCACGGCGGACCGGCCGGGGGTGGCGTTCGTACTGTTCTCGTCGTTCGCGTCCGTGGTCGGCACCCCCGGTCAGGCCAACTACGCAGCCGCGAACAGCTTCCTGGACGCACTGGCCCAGCACCGCCGCGCCCGTGGTCCTGGTCAACAACGCCGGCGTGCTCCGCGACAACCTGCTCTTCAAGATGAGCGAGGACGACTGGGACACGGTCATGAACGTGCACCTGCGCGGCGCCTTCCTGATGTCCAGGGCCTGCCAGAAGCACATGGTCGACGCCGGCTTCGGCCGGATCGTCAACCTCTCCAGCAGCTCCGCGCTCGGCAACCGGGGGCAGTCCAACTACTCGGCCGCCAAGGCGGGGCTCCAGGGCTTCACCAAGACCCTGGCCCACGAGCTGGGCAAGTTCGGCGTCACCGCCAACGCCGTCGCGCCCGGCTTCATCGCCACCGACATGACCGCCCAGACCGCCGCCCGGGTCGGCATGGACTTCGCCGACTTCCAGGCCGCGGCTGCCTCCCAGATCCCCGTCCGGCGTGTCGGCCGGCCCGACGACGTCGCCGGTGCCATCGCCTTCTTCACGGGTGAGGACGCCGGCTTCGTCTCCGGCCAGGTGCTGTACGTGGCCGGCGGGCCGCTCGACTAGGGCCGGGGGACGAGGACATGACGCAGCAGGAGAGAGCCGGCGCGCCCGAGGCGGCCGACGGGGTGGCGGACAGCGGGCGGGTCGCCCTGGTCACCGGGGCCAGCCGCGGCATCGGCTACGGCATCGCGGAGGCCCTGGTGGCGCGCGGCCACCGGGTGTGCATCACCGGCCGCGGCGAGGAGGCGCTGAAGGAGGCCGTGGCCCGCCTCGGCGCCGGCCGCGCGATCGGCGTACCGGGCAAGGCCCACGACGAGGCGCACCAGGCCGAGGCGGTGGCGCGGGCCATGGAGGCGTTCGGCCGGGTGGACTACCTGGTCAACAACGCCGGTACGAACCCCGTGTTCGGCCCCATCGCGGACGTCGACCTGAACGCCGTGCGCAAGGTCTACGAGACGAACGTGCTGTCCGCCCTGGGCTTCGCCCAGCAGACGTACAAGGCGTGGCAGCGCGAGCACGGCGGCGCGATCGTCAACGTCTCCTCCGTCGCCGGGCTCTCGGCTTCGCCGTTCGTCGGCGCGTACGGCATGAGCAAGGCCGCGATGATCAACATGACACTGCAGCTCGCGCACGAGTTCGCGCCGGGGGTGCGGGTCAACGCCATCGCGCCGGGCGTGGTGAAGACGAAGTTCGCGGTCGCGCTGTACGAGGGCCGCGAGGAGGAGGCCGCCGCCGGCTATCCGCTGGGCCGGCTCGGGGTGCCCGAGGACATCGGCGGCGCCGCCGCGTTCCTCCTCTCCGACGAGGCCGGCTGGATCACCGGGCAGACGCTGGCCATCGAGGGCGGCATCTTCCTCAACGCCGGCTGGAGCTGAACCAGTAGTCACACACACCACACAGGTTCCCCCGGGTCACAGCGCCGTCCCGGGGGATCCGTGATCCACCGACCGTGGGGTAGGGTCTGCGCACCCCATCGAACAGGTGCAAGGAGGGGACAGGCACGTGTTCTTTCGGTCGGGCCCGCGGCGGGTCGCCGCGGTGCTGATACCCGTCTCGATGCTCGCCGGCTGCGGCACTCTGTCGGCATCCGGCGATGACGAGCGGCACATAGACGTGGGTACGACGAGTGCGCCCAGCACGCTCGACCCGGCAGCCGCCTGGGACGGCAGCTGGGAGCTGTACCGGAACGTCTACCAGACACTCATGCACTACGCCGGGACCAGCACGGTGCCGCAGCCCGACGCGGCCAAGAGCTGCGGCTTCACCGGCGCCGACAGCCGCACGTACCGCTGCAAGCTCCGCGAGGACCTCACCTTCTCCAACGGCAACCCGCTCGACGCCGCGGCCGTCAAGCACTCCTTCGACCGGGTGCTCGCCATCAACGCCGAGACCGGCCCCGCGGGACTGCTGGACAGCCTGGAGGAGGTCGAGACCGAAGGCGACCGGACCGTCACCTTCCACCTCAAGCGCCCCGACGCGACCTTCCCCTTCATCCTCGCCGCGCCCGCCACCTCGCTCGTCGACCCCGAGTCGTACCCGGCGGAGAAGCTGGCCGACAAGGACACCCTCGTCGGCTCCGGGCCGTACACGCTCGGGTCGTACGAGAAGGGGTCGGTCGCCGAGCTGGAGCGCAACTCGCGCTACCAGGGCGACGCGGAGCTGCGCAACGACTCCGTCAGCATCCGCTACTTCGACGACTCCGACGCGATGACCGACGCGCTCAAGAAGGGCGACATCGACGTCACGTACCGCGGGCTGCCGCCGGACCGGGTGCCGGAGCTGGAGAAGACGGCGGACGAGAAGGGCACGATCGCGCTCAGCCGGGTGGTCATGCCGGAGATCCACTACCTGGTCTTCAACCCCGCGCACGAGTACGCCGACAGCCTCGCCGTGCGGCAGGCCGTCGCCCAGGTGATCGACCGCGACGCGCTCGTACGCAAGGTCTACGGCCGCACGGCGGAGCCGCTCTACTCGATGATCCCGCGCGGCATCACCGGCCACACCACCCCGTTCTTCGACCTCTACGGCGAGCCGGACCCCGAGGCCGCGGCGGTGACGCTGCAGACGGCCGGGGTGACCGAGCCGGTGCCGCTGACGTTCTGGTTCACCACCGACCGGTACGGCTCGGTGACGGCGCGGGAGTTCGAGGAGCTGGAGCGGCAGCTGGAGGACAGCGGCCTGTTCGAGGTCACGGTCAAGGGCCGCAAGTGGGAGCAGTTCGCCGCCGCGTACAACAAGGGCGAGTACCCGGTCTTCGGCCGCGGCTGGTCTCCCGACTTCCCCGACCCGGACAACTACATCGCCCCCTTCACCGGCCAGCGCAACGCCCTGGGCACGCCGTACGAGAACGCGGAGATCACCGACGAGCTGCTGCCCGAGTCGCGCCGGAAGGCGGACCGGGCCGGGGTGAACGAGCAGTTCTCGCGGGCGCAGGACATCCTCGCCGAGGACGCCCGGCTGCTGCCGCTGTGGCAGGCCCGGCAGTACATCGCCGCGGACGACGACGTCGCCGGGGTGGAGTGGAGCCTCGACGCCTCGACGATCATGCGGATGTGGGAGCTGTACAAGAAGACCAGTTGGTAGGGGAGTTGTCAGTGCCCGGCGGTACTGTCGGCTGCGCAACGACCCACAGAACCGATCTTCTGCACCGACCGGAGGTCCCTCACCCGTGTCCCCGATGCTGCCCCCGTCCTGGCAGGACGCCCTGGGCAAGGAGCTCGAAAAGCCCTACTTCACGCGTCTGGAGTCGTTCGTCGAGGAGGAGCGCGCCCGCGGGCCGGTCTACCCGCCGGCCGAGGAGGTCTTCGCCGCCCTCGACGCCACGCCGTACGACCGCGTGAAGGTGCTCGTCCTCGGCCAGGACCCGTACCACGGGGCGGGGCAGGGGCACGGGCTGTGCTTCTCGGTGCGACCCGGGGTGCGCACTCCGCCCTCCCTGCGCAACATCTTCAAGGAGCTGCGCGACGACCTCGGCCACCCGGTCCCGGACAACGGGTATCTGATGCCGTGGGCCGAGCAGGGCGTGCTCCTGCTGAACGCGGTGCTGACGGTGCGCGAGAGCGAGGCGAACTCGCACAAGGGCCAGGGCTGGGAGGAGTTCACCGACGCGGTGATCCGCGCCGTGGCCGAGCGGCCGGACCCGGCGGTGTTCGTGCTCTGGGGGGCGTACGCGCGCAAGAAGCTGCCGCTCATCGACACCGCCCGGCACGTGGTGGTCCAGGGGGCGCACCCGTCGCCGCTGTCGGCGAAGAAGTTCTTCGGCTCGCGGCCGTTCTCGCAGATCGACGAGGCGGTGGCGGCGCAGGGGCACGCGCCGATCGACTGGCGGATCCCGGACCTGGCGGCGGGCCAGGGCTAGGACTGAGACCGGCCCGGGGGCCGGTCGCCGCGGGGTACGGGCCGGGGCGTACCTAGCGCTCGAAGTACTCCGCGCAGACCGTCGCCTCCCGGCTGCCGGGAGCCCAGCGGCCGTAGTCCCCGGCGAGGGCGCACACGTCGACGGCCCCGCCGCCGGCGGCGGTCGGTG
>NZ_JACBXC010000465.1 GCF_013870535.1 Streptomyces phytophilus
CGACGACCCGCTGCGCGCCGGCGACGACGGCGAGGCGTCCTGGGCGCGGATCTCGCGCAGCCGCGCGCCGGTCGCCACGCTGCTCATGGACCAGAAGGTGATTTCCGGCGTCGGCAACATCTACCGCACCGAGGTCCTCTTCCGGCACGGCATCGACCCCTACCGCGCGGGCCGCGACCTCGGCCGCCCCGCCTGGGAGGCCCTCTGGGCCGACCTCGCGGTGCTGATGCGCGAGGGCGTACGCACCGGGCGCATCGACACCGTGCGGCCCGAGCACCTGCCCGAGGCGATGGGCCGCCCGCCGCGCGTCGACGAGCACGGCGGCGAGGTCTACGTCTACCGCCGCGCGGGCCGCCCCTGCCACCTCTGCGGCACCGACGTACGCACCGCCACCCTCGCCGCGCGCAACCTCTTCTGGTGCCCCTCGTGCCAGCCCACGTGACCCTCGTCCCAACTGCGTCCGGGCAGGCCCTCCTTCGTTCCAAACGCCGTGAATTCGCATACGATTCCGGCAGTGCCGCCCGAAGAGTGCGGTCGGCACGCCGTGAATCGACGCCCGGCGCGGCGGGTGGATAGGGTCCCGGGGCATGGCCGGAGGTGCGGGTTCCACCTCGCAAGCGGCCCGGTGGCACAAGACGCTGCACCGGGCCCGGGTCGGCGTGCGCAGGGCCGGTGTCGACTACTTCCGCGGTGAGGGCTCCGACTGGATCGCCCTCGTCGTCCTGCTGCTGACGATCCCCGCGCTCGCCGCCGGCACGCTCCTCTCGCCGGCCTGGGTCTCGCCCGCCGCGCTGGTCCTGCCGATCTTCATCGGCGGCCTGGTGCTGCGGCCCGCCAGCCTCCTCGCGCTGTACGCCGCGTCCGCCACCGCACTCATCGTCGAGGCGATGCTCCTCGGCCCGTACGCCGAAGGCCCGGCCCGGGTGACGCCGGGCACCGTGCTCGTGATCGCGTCGGTGGGGCTGACGGGGCTGACCGTCGCGCAGTTCCGCAGCCGCGTCGGCGTGCCGTGGCGGCGCGGCGGCACCATGCTCTTCGACCTGCGCGAGCGGATCCGGGTGCAGAGCAAGCTGCCGCGGCTGCCGCGCGGCTGGCACGCGGAGATGTCGCTGCGCCCGGCCGGCGGCCAGTCCTTCTCCGGCGACTTCGTCGTCGCCTCCCGCACCCACGGCGGCCACATCCTGGAGGCCGTGCTCACCGACGTCTCCGGCAAGGGCATGGCGGCCGGGTCGCGGGCGCTGCTGCTGTCCGGCGCCTTCGGCGGGCTGCTCGGCTCGCTGCCGCCGCACGACTTCCTGCCCGCCGCCAACGGCTACCTGCTCCGCCAGGAGTGGCAGGAGGGCTTCGCCACCTCCGTGCACCTGGTGCTCGACCTGGAGTCCGGGGACTACGAGTTGTTCTCGGCGGGGCACGTGCCCGGCGTGCAGCTCAGCGCCGGCACGGGGCGCTGGGAGGAGAAGGGCGCGGAGGGGCCGCTGCTCGGGGTGGTGGAGGAGGCGCAGTTCGACCCGCTGAAGGGCACGCTGCGCCGCGGGGACGTGCTGATGCTGTTCTCGGACGGCCTCGTCGAGGCGCCGGACCGGGATCTGACCGAGGGCATGGACCGGCTGATAGGCGAGGCGGACCAGTACGCGTCGAGCACGTTCCGGGGCGCGGCCTGGCATCTGATCGAGAAGGTCGCCAAGGACGTCAAGGACGACCGGGCGCTGCTGCTGATCTGCCGGGAGTAGGGCGTACGGCCCGCGGCGGGCGGACATGCCGGAACCGGGGCGTTCGCGCGTCGCCGTCGCGCACGTACGCCCCGGTCCCCGCGGTCACTTGGCCCCGGCCGCCTCCGGCGTCGGATCCAGTGCCGCCCCGCCTCCGGGCGGCGGTTTGCCCCCCGGCAGGACGCGGGCCAGCCAGTGCGACCGGCCCGCCGCCAGCGGCGCGAGCACGGCGAGCACCAGTACGTACCCGGCGATGAACGGCGACAGCCGCCGGTCGAGCCCGGCCGTGGCCGCCATCGTGGCGAGGATCAGTGCGAACTCGCCGCGGGCCAGCAGTGTCAGCGCGATGTTCGAGGCGGGCCGGGCCCCGAAGCCGTACAGCTTCGCGGCGGCGAGGCCCGCGACCACGTTCATCACGATCGTCAGCAGCACCGCGAGGGCCACCGGGGCCGCGACCGAGGGCAGGTCGCCCGGGTCGATCGAGAGCCCGAAGCCGAAGAAGAAGATGGCGCCGAAGGCGTCCCGCAGCGGGTGCACGAGCGTACGGATCCGCTCCGCGGACGTCGTACTGCCCAGCATCAGGCCGACCATGAAGGCGCCGATGGCGTCCGCCACCCCGAACCACTCCGAGATTCCGGCGACCAGCACGGCGGCGCCGAGGAAGGAGATGACGAGCAGTTCGTTGTCGCGGGTGTCGAAGAGCCGGCCGATGACCTTCGTGCCGAAGCGCGCGACGGTCGCCAGGACCAGCAGGAACGCCATCGCCTTGCCGGCCTGCAGGGCCGCTTCGCCGGGGCCTTCTGCGCCGGAGAGCACGGGTTGCAGCACGGCCAGGTAGATGGCCAGGAAGATGTCCTCGATCACGATGATGCCGAGGATGGGCTTGGTCTCGCCGTTCCCGATCCGGTTCAGATCCACGAGGATCTTCGTGACGATCGCGGACGAGGAGATGCCGAGCACACCGGCCAGCACCAGCGCCTCGGACGTGCCCCAGCCGAGCGCGAAGCCGAAGCCGAGTCCCGCGCCGACGTTGAGCAGCAGATAGATGCTGCCCGCCACGGCCATGCGGCGACCACCCGACTTGAGGTCGTCCATGTGGAATTCGAGACCGAGGTAGAACAGCAGCAGGACGAGGCCCAGAGCGGTGAGCATCTCCAGGTCGTGCGGGTCTTTGACCAGCACGATGCCGGGGGTGTTCGGGCCGAGCAGGATGCCGGCGAGGATGAAGAGCGGGATGGTCGGCAGCCCGATGCGGCTGCCCGCGCGGGCGAGGATGGCGGCGGCCATGAAGGCGCCGCCCATGGCAATCAACGTGTCTTCGTGTCCGATGGGTTCCTCCCGGGGTCGTGGGGACGGCCGTTCCGGGACCTGAGCCCTTTACTTACTTTACCTCATTGTTGCCCTGGCAATTAATGCGTCGGGCGCTCCTCCGCACTCTTCGGGTTAACCCCACCCCGCGTCCGCCGGTAGCCGCCATGGCCGGGGCCCGCCCGGCTCCGTAGCGTCGGGAACACGGCGAGCGGGGCAACGGCCCCGGTCACGGCCACCGTGCACGGCGAGGACGAAGGGCGGACGACATGCGGCTGCGGAGCAGGGGAGACCGGCAGGACCACGGGGCGCCCGCCGCCCCCGGCCACGCCGTCGAACTACGCGGCGTCCAGCGGCGCTACGGCCGCGGCGCCGGCGCCGTCCACGCGCTGCGCGGCATCGACCTCGCCCTCCCGCGGGGCACGTACACCGCCGTCATGGGCCCCTCGGGCTCCGGCAAGTCCACGCTCCTGCAGTGTGCCGCCGGGCTCGACAAGCCCACCGCGGGCTCGGTGTTCCTCGGCGGTACGGAGCTGACGCGGCTCGGCGAGAACAAGCTCACCGAACTGCGCCGCAGCCGCCTGGGGTTCGTCTTCCAGGCGTTCAACCTGCTGCCGTCGCTGACCGTCTCGCAGAACATCCTGCTGCCCATGCGGCTCGCCGGGCTGCGCGCCGACCACGCGCGGGCGGCCGAGGTGCTGGCGCAGGTCGGCCTCGCGGCACACGGCAGGCGGCGCCCCGCGGAGCTGTCCGGCGGCCAGCAGCAGCGGGTGGCGATCGCCCGCGCGCTGGTCACCAGGCCGGACGTGATCTTCGCGGACGAGCCGACGGGGGCGCTGGACACGCGTACGGCGGCGGAGATCCTGGCCCTGCTGCGGCACGCGGTCGACTCGCTGGGGGCGACCGTGGTCATGGTCACCCACGACCCGGTCGCCGCGTCGTACGCGGACGTGGCGCTGTTCCTCGCGGACGGCTCCCTCGCGGGCAGCCTGCGGCAGCCGACGGCCGAGCAGGTCGCGGCCCGGATGACGACGCTGGACCCGCGCGGCGAGCGCCGTACGGCGGAGCACGCGGCATGAGCGGTGCGAACGGCATGAACGGCATGAACGGCGTGAACGGCGTGGACGGCGGGCTGCCGCGGGCGGGGGTGCGGGCGCGTACGAACGGGCTCGCGCGGGCCGCGCTCCGGTTCCGGCCGGCCGGCTTCGCCGGGACGTTCGTCGCGCTGATGATGGCGGCGCTGATCGTGTCGGCGTGCGGCATCCTGCTGGAGACGGGCGTACGGGCCTCGGTACCGCCCGAGCGGTACG
>NZ_JACBXC010000466.1 GCF_013870535.1 Streptomyces phytophilus
CGGGAGTTCAGTGGTGGGGGTGCCGGCGGATGAGGACGCTGGCGTCGCTCGCGGCCGAGTGGTCGCCGCGGTTGCGCGCGGCCCGGCGCTCCTGGTCGCGCCGGCTGCATTCCTCGCATTCGAGAACGGGCCGCGCCTCCTGGCCCTCGCGGACCGGCAGGAACACAGGCTGCGAGGGGTAGGTCTGCGGGGCGGTCACGTCCCCGGCATCGGCGCTCACGCTCACCGCTTACCACCGCAGCGGGGGCACTCGCAGGGCGGCATGACGCCGTTGAGCAGAGGGGGCTCGCAGTCACGGGAGTAGAAGCGCTTCTCGGGCTCGTAGGTGCGCCCGCTGTCGTGGGACACGCGCAAGGTCAGCAACGGACGTTCAGGCGCCGACGGCGCCTCTGCATGGGCGGCCATGCCCAGGAACCCCGTCAGAGGGGCCTCAACGAACTTCTACGAACTTGCACGGGATCACCCAAGAGCGTCAATCGCGGAGGTGATCAGCGCCCGCGCCCGCGGGCCGTACACGGCGATCTGCGCCAGGTTCGCGAACGACTGCGCGTACTCCTCGATCTCCCGGGGCTGGGTGACGGTCAGGTGCGCCGAGACCAGTTCGACATTTACCTGCACGTCGTCGTACATGGTGAACGACTCCACGGGCCAGCCGATGCCCCGCGCCGCGCCGAGCGGGATCACGCCCAGGCTCACCGCGGGCAGTGTGCCGACGGCGATGAGGTGCCCCAACTGCCCGGCCATCACTTCGGCGTCGCCGATCACCGTGCGCAGCACCCACTCCTCGACCAGCACCGCGAAGCTGTGGACGCCGGTGTGCAATACGCGCTGCCGCTCCATGCGCACCGCGACGGCGTCGGCGACGTCGTCCGGCACGTCGCGCAGTTCGGCGACGGTGCGCAGGATGGCGGTGGTGTAGGCGGGGGTCTGCAGCAGCCCGGGGACGACCCAGGACTGGTACATGCGAAAGCGGTGGGTGCGCTCGAACAGGGACGCCACCGACTGCTGCGCCCGCTTCAGCCCGGCCCGCTCCATGCGGCGCCACTCGACGTACATGCCGTCGATGCCGCGGGCGGTCGCGATGAGGTCGTCGGCTTGCCCGGCGGCGTCGCAGTGCAGCGTCCATGCACGGATGTCGGCATCCGAAGGCGGCGTCCTGCCGTGCTCCAGGCGCGAGCACTTGGATTCGTGCCAGCCCGCCCGCCGGGCCAGCTCCCGCGCGGTGATCCCTGCATCCTTGCGGATCTCACGCAGGCGCTGGCCCAGGGCCTCGCGGGCCTGCTGGACACTGGACGACGGCGACGACAAGGCGGGTCAGGTGAGCCGGTACTCGGCGTGCGGCACGCCCCGCTCCCACACGGCCTCGAACGCGCCGGCGCACAACTTCGCCACAGCCGGCTCTGTGCGCGCCTCCTCGTCCCCGCCGGGTGCCAGTTCGCCGTCCCCGTCGAAGTGCAGGAACACAACGCTCTGGTCATCGAAGAGCCAGAAGTCGTTCCCGGGCAGGGCCAGATCCGAGGCACGTCGGCGCGGCAGCCACCGGACGTCCTCCCCCGCAGCGACGTTGCCGGCGGTCAGCGCGTGCTCGAACCGGATGTAGTCGCTGACCGGCTCGGAGACGATCCGCGCCCGGCGGACCACGACCCCGCGGCTCGTGACCTCCTCCATCATCGCGAGCCATGGCCCCGCCGCGGTGTCGTCGGAGGTCTCGTGCCGGCCTTGCTGCCAGGCGGCGAACCGCGGGTCGGAGCGCATGTAGCCGTCGCGCATCTCCAGGTGCACAGCTGTACGCCGGCAGGCGCGCAGCCGGTCCTCAAGCGTCAGGGGCTGCACCGTTGGTGACCTCCGGGAAGAACTGCAGCATGTGCCGAGGGAACTCGATCACGGTCTCATAGTCGGGCACGTCCATCTGCGCCAGGCGCCCGGGGTCGGTGACGATCTTCCCTTGGAGGAGATAGACGTCTGTCTCGTCGTCGAGGTAGACCGTCGCCGACTTGCCTTCGGGGCTGTTGGGGTCCTTGCCGAGCATGTGCAGTGCCATGGTTGGCCTCCTTCGCCGGAGTGACGAACCGCCTTGCCCAGGCTTGCGCGCAGGCCGACCACGCGGCCACAGATGTGCACGAACTTGCGCGTACCGTAACGCCCTCGGGGCCGAGACAGAGGGGCGCACACGACAAGGCGGCCTCCGGCCGGTCCGGATTTGGGGCGCTCCTCGTCGCTCCACCCTCCCCCGTCACGGCCGCGGGGCGTGGGGGAGCCGTTTGGCCCCTGCCGTCTGTGGGGGTGCTGTCAGTATGTTCGCGGTTTACCGCACCAGGGGGAAAATCCATGTCCTATCCGACCCCGCCGCAGCAGCCCTACCCGCCGCCCGCGCCGCCGCCGGTGCCGCGCGTCCCGCAGCAGAGGAACCGGCGGGCCCTGCAGATCGCCGGTGTCGTCGTCGCCGTGCTTGCCGCCTTCGGCGTCGGTGCGGTGGTCGGTGCCGCGGCCGCCGGCGGTGACGGTGACGGGGGGAACGAGGCCCGGCCCGCCGCTACGGTTACCGTCACCGCCGACCCCGGGGGCAAGGCCGGTGACGGTGGCGACGCGCGGAAGGCCGACGATGCGGCCGAAGCTGAGCAGGCCGGCGACGACAGCTTCGCGCTCACCGAGACCGCCGTGTACGAGACGGGCTTCGAGGTGGTGCTGTCCGACTTCGAGAGGGCCACCTCCGGCGAGTACGCCGCCCCGGCGGGCACCCCCTACGTGAAGTTCGAACTGACGCTCACCAACGGGTCCGAAGAGCGCCTCGACCTGAACGGGCTCCTCGTCGGCTGCCAGTACGGCGACCAGGGCCGCAGCGGCGAGCAGATATTCGACGAGGGCCTGGACACCCCGACCACCCACCTGCGGCCCGGCCGGTCCATCGATGTCAGCATCGGCTGCGAACTGCCGACTGGCGAGAGCTACGTCCAGATCGAGGTGACCCCGGACTGGGAGTCCGAGACGGCCATCTTCGCGGGCAGGATCGACTGAGCCGGGGATGTCCACGGGGGCGCGGGCACGTACGCGGTCCGAAGGGGGCCGGCCCATCGAGGACCTGCACAGCCTGATCGCGCTCTGCCCCTCCCCGCCCGTGCCTGCGCGGCCCGGGGCGGAGGACCGGCACCTCGACGTCGACACCGCCACCGACGAGGCGCGAGCCGTCCTGCGCGGCAAGAGCATCCCCGGCATGCGGGCCCGCGCTGCGGGCGTACGGGCTGGGGCCCGGGGACCTCGTCCAGTGGGGTGGCACGGACAACGGGGACACGTTCCTCTGGGTGCCCGCGGGGGCGCCTGAGGCGTGGCCGACGATTGCGGTGGCGGCCGGGCAGTTCGACTTCGTGGTGCTGGAGCGCAGTTCGACGGGGATCGTCCTCGACGTGCTGACGGGCGCGGTGCGTACCGGGTTCCTCCCCGGGGACTTCCCCAGTGGGCGGCCGGAATTCTCGGTCGATCCCTGAGGGGACCCGGATCTGCCTCGGCTACCTGACTCTCCTACTTCGGTGTGATCACCACCGTCACCGTGCGGTTCCTGGCGGCCGAGGTGTACGGGGCGTTCCGCTGGTCCGCGCTTGCCGTCGTGAACGCCGTCAGGGGCTTGCCGCTTGCGGTGCTCAGTTCGCGGGCCGCGATCAGGGCGCGCCACAGGGCGAGTACCGAGCCGCCGCTGCGGGGGGCGTCCGGGACCGTGGCGGCGTGGCCGCGGATGGTGATGCCGGCGTTCAGTCCGGTGAGTCGGCCGCCCAGGGTCGCCAGGCGGGTGGCGCCCTCTTCGGTCAGTTCCGCGCCTTCGGAGAAGACGCCCTCGGTGAAGGCCACCTCCACGGACCGGCCCCGTGCCCGCGGGCGGATGCCCGGGGAGCGGAGGGTTTCGGCCAGGTCTTCGGCGGCCTCCTCGCGGCGCGTCGCGGCTTCGGTGCGGGCCGTTTCCCGGGCCGTCTCCAGTTCCTGCCGTACGCGGTCCTCGATCTGCCGCTCCGTCGGCGCCGCCGCCTGGGTACGCGCGCTGCCCGGCTCGTCGTCCCCGGTGAGCGCCACCGTTCCTGTTGCCGCCACCGCGATCGCGCACACCGCCGCCACCACGGCCGTACGGGTCCGGTGGCGGGCCAGGGACGCCCTGGGGCCGTCCGCGGTGAGGCGGGCGATGCGGGTGAGGCCGGCGTGGGCGGCGGGGTCGTCGGGGTGGTGGCTCTGGAGGCGGCGCCAGTACGTGGCCGCCGCGTCCAGTTCGCCGCGCTGGGCGTGTACGCGGGCGAACAGGTCCAGTACTTCCGGGCGTTCGCCCACCGAGCGGGCGTCCC
>NZ_JACBXC010000467.1 GCF_013870535.1 Streptomyces phytophilus
TTCGCCTTCGCCGGTGCCGCCAGTGCCTTCAGCGCCGCCTTCGCCTCCGCCGGCTTCGCCAGCCCGCGGAAGTCGTCGCCGATGATCAGGTCGACCACCGCGCCCTTGCGCTCCACGGCCTTCGGCTCCGCCTTCGCCAGCTGCGTGCCCAGCACTTTCAGCTCGCCGTTCACCGTCGCCGGGGCGCCGAGCAGCATGCCGGGGCCGCGTACCTTCTTGTCGTACTGCGCGGGTGCGTTGGCCACCTTGCCGATCTTGAAGCCGCGCTTCTTCAGCTCGTCGGCGGTCTTCTGCGCGAGGCCGGTCCTGGCGGTGGCGTTCAGCACGTTGACCTCGACCCGTGCGGGCGCGGGCAGACTCGACGGCTTCTTGCCCTCGCCGGACTTCGCGCCCGTGTCGCCCGCGCCGTCCGCTCCGCAGTCCTGGGGGGTACGGGCCTGCACCGCCTGCTCGTCCTCGCCGCCGCCCGTGAACGCGTCGACGAGCTGCAGCGTGCCCCAGCCGACGACCGCGACCGCGAGCACGGCACCGAGCAGGGCCGTGACCTTCCGGCGCCGGCGGGTTCGCCGCATACGCGGATACTTGGTGCCCTTGATGCGGTACGGCCCGCCCATCTCGGGGGGCGTCAGCATGCTCATGGCGGCAGCGTAGTAGCCGGAGGGGGCCGTGCCTACTAAATGATCTACGGGATGGGCGCGGGTCCCCCCGAAAGGGGCAACGGACTGGTCAGTCCAGCTCAAGCACGCGCGCGTGCAGCACCTGGCGCTGCTGGAGCGCCGCCCGCACCGCGCGGTGCAGGCCGTCCTCCAGATAGAGGTCGCCCCGCCACTTCACGACGTGGGCGAAGAGGTCGCCGTAGAAGGTCGAGTCCTCGGCGAGCAGGGTCTCCAGGTCCAGTTGCTGCTTCGTCGTCACCAACTGGTCGAGGCGTACCGGGCGTGGCGCGACGTCAGCCCACTGGCGGGTGGACTCCCGGCCGTGGTGGGGGTACGGCCTCCCGTTTCCGATGCGCTTGAAGATCACACGGAAAGCCTACCGGGGATGCGCCTCCGGGCGCAGCAGTGATGCACAGGAGCACCAAGTCAGCGGCAAGTGCGAGGCAAGGCGGAGACAAGGGGAGAGCGGCAGAGGCAGGGTGCGGCAGCAAGGCGGCAGCAGGGGGAGGACCGGGGCGGAGGCGGCGGGCGGCGCGCGGAGAGCCCGGGCCGTCCGCGGCCCGGGCTCCCTGGCGCCTGTGCTACGCCGTCACGCGCTCACCGCTCCGCGTGGTCGTCGTGCGCACCCCCGCCGCTGCCCTCGTCGCCCTCGGTGGGCACGAACGACACCGGCTCGCGCAGCGAGCTGACGTCGTGCGCGTACGTCCCGACCGCGTTGGCGATGACGTCGATGTTCGCGTCGAACGCCGGCATGCTGATGTTGTCCAGGTCGTCGCACGCCGTGTGGTAGCACGGGTCGTACGCCATCCCCGCCGTGCCGCCGAACTTCACGGCCTGCGCCTCGGTCTTCGTCCCCTCGGCGCCCGTGAACGTACCGCCGGACGGGATGCCGACCTCGATGAACGGGCCGTAGTCGGACCGGCCGGTGAAGTCGGTGCCCTCGTGCGGCATGCCCTTCCTGTCCATGAAGTCGGTGATCTGCCGCTCCAGCTGCGCCGAGCCCTCCGGGCCGGCGCCCTCGCCGACGCCGTCGGAGTCGTCGCCGTCGTAGACGAAGAGGCCGTAGTTCGGCGAGGCGACCATGTCGAAGTTGAGGTACAGCTCGATGTCCCGCAGCTGGCGCGGGGTCAGCCGGCCCACGTAGTCCGTGGAGCCGACGAGGCTCAGCTCCTCCGCCGACCAGAACGCGAAGCGCACCTGGTTGCGCGGCTTCTTCTCCGCCTTCGCCAGCTCCTTCGCGACCTCCAGCAGCGCCGCCGAGCCGGAGGCGTTGTCGTTGATGCCGGAGCCCTCGGGGACGGAGTCGAGGTGCGCGCCGAGCATGACGGTGCGGTCCTCGGCGCCGCGCTTGGTCTCGGCGATGACGTTCCGCGTCGTGCGCGGCTCGACGATCATCTGGATGTCGACGCTGACGGTGACCTCGCCCTGCGCCAGCAGCGCGGTCAGCGCCTCGCCCTCGGCCTTGGTGATGCCGCCGGTGGGCACCTTGACGGCGTCGGCGTCGCCGAGGGTGCCGTTGAGGGCGCCCTCGGTGTTGTTGTAGATCACGGCGGCGACGGCACCGGCGTCCGCGGCGTTGCCCTGCTTGACGGCGAAGTCGCAGCCGCCGCGCTGGACGAGTGCGACCTTGCCGGTGTAGTCGCCGCCCGCGAAGTCGCCGGGCTCGCAGCCCGAGGTGCCGTCCGCGTCGACGGGCGCGGCGGCCAGCGGCGCTTCGAGGCCGCCCTCGGGGGTCGCCTTCGAGAAGGTCATCGCGTATATCTCGATGTCCCGCGCCTCGGGCGAGACGACGGCGAACTCATCCTTCAGCGTCTCCGAGTAGGTGAAGTCGAAGGTGTCGTACGCGACGTCGTAGCCGGCCTTCTTGAGCTGGTCGTAGACGTACGCGGCGGACGCCTCGTAGCCCGGCGAACCGGCCGCGCGGTGGCCGCCGTTGCGGTCGGCGAGCCGCTGGAACGCCTTGAGGTGCTTGTACGCGTCCGAGGCGCTGGACTTGCGCACCAGTTCACGGGCCAGCTGCGCGCCGTCCTTCGCCGGGGCGGCGGCGCCGGCGGGCGCGGAGCCGGCCAGGAGCAGGGGGACGGCGAGGGCGGCCGCGCCCAGCGCAGCCGTGAGTCTTCGAGGGAACACAGGAGTCCTTCCGACGTCTTAGGTGGGCGAACCTGTCCGGCGTGTGGGGTCTCCTGTCCGCAAGGCGGACGGGGTGCGAGCAACCTAGCGACTCGAACGGCGTTGCGGAATGGTCCGGTGGCCAACCCGTCCCGGTTCGGGGCCTCTTCTCCGCCTAGGGGGCCGTCCCCGTTGCCGCTCGGTGCTGTCCGGAGCCACAGGGCTAGGGTCTGTGCCCTAGGACTTCGGGTTCGCCTGCGCCGTCTTCGCGGCCTTCGCCGCCGCCTTCGCCTCCTGCTTGAACGCCCGTACCTCCGCCAGCGTGTCCGGCCCGGTGATGTCCGCGACCGACCGCCGGCTGCCCTCCTCGCCGTACGCGCCCGCCGCCTCGCGCCAGCCGCCGGGCGTGACGCCGTACTGCTTGCCCAGCAGCGCGACGAAGATCTGCGCCTTCTGCTTGCCGTACCCGGGCAGCGCCTGCAGCCGCCGCAGCAGCTCCCTGCCGTCGTCCACGCCGCGCCAGAGCGCCTCGGCGTCGCCGTCGTACTCGTGCACGAGGTACGCGCAGAGCTGCTGGATGCGCTTGGCCATCGAGCCGGGGTAGCGGTGCACGGCCGGCTTCTCGGAGAGCAGCGCGGCGAACGCCTCGGGGTCCTGCGCGGCGATGGCGTGGGCGTCGAGGTCGTCGCCGCCCATGCGGCGGGCGATCGTGTACGGGCCGGAGAACGCCCACTCCATGGGCACCTGCTGGTCGAGGAGCATGCCGACCAGGGCGGCCAGCGGGCTGCGGCCGAGCAGTGCGTCGGCCTCCGGCTGCTGTGCGAGACGGACGGTGACGTTCATAGGAGCATCATGGCAGCCCGGCGTCGCGGGCCCGCCGGGCAACACGCGGGCCCCCGGCACGCGCCGTTGCGCGCCGGGGGCGGACGGGGGGCCTGCTCAGGCGCCGGCCGGGAGGTGTTTCGCGCGGTGGCGGATCCGGATCGCGGTGGCGATCTCGATGACGCCGACCGCCAGCAGCCAGGCGCCGGCGAGGTAGGTGAGGATCGCGATCGACGTCAGCGGCGAGACGATCAGCACGACGCCGGCGAGCGCCGAGATCACGCCGAGGCCGATCTGCCAGCCGCGCGCGGGCATCGCCTCGTCGGAGCTCGCGGCGACCGCCTGGGTGATGCCGCGGAAGAGCCAGCCGATGCCGATCCACAGGGCGAGCAGCAGGATGGACTGCAGGGCGCTGCGGAAGCACAGCAGGCCCAGCAGGATGCACAGGGCGCCGCTGATGAACGCCATTACGCGCAGCGCGGTGGAGGCGTGCGTACCGAACGCGGCGACGAGCTGCATCACGCCGATGACCAGGAGGTACAGGCCGAAGAGGATGCCGACGACGCGGAGTGTCTCGCCGGGCCAGGCCAGCGTGAGGGCGCCGAGGACGAGGGCGGCGACGCCCGCGAGCAGCACGGCCTGCCAGGCGCCTCTGGCGAGGAGGGCGAGGGGGCCTGGGAGTGCCGCTCGGCCGCGAGGGCTGCTTCGGCCATGCGGAAGTGCGTCATGCCGTC
>NZ_JACBXC010000468.1 GCF_013870535.1 Streptomyces phytophilus
GGCCGGCGTCCAGGGCCCGCCGGTGCGGCGGATCAACTCCCCGTCCGCCTCCGGCAGATGCGCCGGCCCCGCGAGGAAGTCCGCGACCAGCTCCTGCGGCGTCAGCAGCGGCCACAGCTCCGCGATGGCCGCGTGCACGTCCTCGTTGGCGGCGACCGCCTTGCCGAGCTGGGCGATGTCGTCCGGGCCGAGCAGGTTCTCGTCGCCGAACGGGTCGTCGCCGATGCGGTCGGCGAGCTGCCGGGTCAGCCCGTCGATGACGTTGAACGCGAAGTGCGGCTGGGCCGCGTTGTGCGGCAGCCCGGTGGCGCGGGCACGCTTGCGGGCGGCGTTGGCCAGCCAGTAGTCGAGGTGCAGCTCGCCGTCCTCGTGCGGGACGGCGACGGTCGACTCCGGCAGCCGCTGCCGGCCTTCGAGGTACGCGGCGAGCGCGTCCGCCATCGTCGTGCCGCCCTTGACCGCCGCGGCAGCGGGGGTGTCGGTGCCGGTGGCGGTGACGCCGGGGAACAGCTCGCCCGGGGTGGCCAGCAGCACGCCGGTCTCGCCGAGCGCGGGCAGCACCTCGGAGATGTAGCCGAGGAAGGCGGGGCCCGGACCGACGATGAGCACGGCACGGCGGGCGAGCTGCTCGCGGTGGGCGTAGAGGAGGAAGGCGGCGCGGTGCAGGGCCACGGCGGTCTTGCCGGTGCCGGGCCCGCCCTCGACGACGAGGACGCCCGAGCGCGGGGCGCGGATGATCCGGTCCTGGTCGGCCTGGATGGTCTGCACGATGTCGTGCATCCGGCCGGTGCGGGCGGCGTCGAGGGCGGCGAGGAGCACCGCGTCCGCGTCGGTGCCCTCCAGGCCGGTGCGTTCGGTGTCGGCGAGGTCGAGGATCTCGTCGTGCAGACCCGTGACCCGCGGGCCGTGCGCGCCGCTCCCGGTGGAGATGTGCCGGCGCCGGCGCAGGCCCATGGGGGTGTGGCCGGTGGCGAGGTAGAAGGGTCGGGCCACCTCGGCGCGCCAGTCGACGACGAGCGGCGTGCGCTCCTCGTCGGCCGCGCGCATGCCGATGCGGCCGATGTGGTGGTCGCGGCCGTCGCGGAAGCTCAGCCGGCCGAAGCACAGGCCGTGCTCGCCGGCGTCGAACGCGGCCAGCAGCCCGGACTGTTCGGCCACGAGCACGTCGCGCTCCAGCCTGGCCTGCAGGGTGTTGCCCCCGTCCCGGGCCAGGGCCGTCCGCATCCCCGCCGCCGCGTCCTCGCGCAGCTCGGCGAGGCGCTCCCGGAGCAGGTCAAGGAATTCCTGCTCGCGTCGCATTTCCTCGTTCTGCACCTCGTTTGACAATTCAACTCCCGCACGGTTAGACTGCCCGCATCGCTCTTTCCCCCAGCGCCAGTTCATGAATAATGAATGTGCGCAGAGAATTCCCGAGCATAGCATTCCGAGGCTCCGACCGAATTGCGGCGGAGCCTTTGTCGTGCGCCCCGCGGGTTACGCTCGGGGCATGAGCACTGCAGACACCCCCGAAGACGTGGCGCACCTTCTGGTGCGCTGCCTGGAGGCGGAGGGCGTGACGCACGTCTTCGGCGTGCCGGGCGAGGAGAACATCCGCTTCGTCGACGCCGTCAACGCCTCACCGTCCATCGACTACGTCCTGGTGCGCCACGAGCAGGGCGCGTCGTTCATGGCGGAGATGTACGGCCGTATCACCGGCCGCGCTGGGGTGTGCTCCGCGACCCTCGGCCCCGGGGCCATCAACCTGCTGCTCGGCGTCGCCGACGCGCACACCAACAGCACCCCGGTGGTCGCGCTCGCCGCGCAGGGCGGCCTCGACCGGGTGCACAAGGAGTCGCACCAGGTCATCGACCTGCCCGCGATGTTCGCCCCGGTCACCGACTGGTCCAAGCAGGTCCAGGACGCCGCCGCAGTGCCGGAGATGGTGCGCCAGGCGTTCAAGACCGCGCAGACCGAGCGGCCCGGCGCCGTCTTCCTCGCGCTGCCCGAGGACATAGAGGGCGTCGTCCCCGACCCGCCGCTGAACCCGCTGCCGATCAACCGCCCGCGCCCCGAGGCCCCGTCCCCGGGGCAGCTGGAGCGGGCCGCCGAGGTGCTGGCGGGCGCCGCGCGCCCCATCCTGCTGGCCGGCCACGGCGCCACCCGCGCCGGGGCAAAGGACGCCCTCGTCCGCTTCTCCGAGCGGCTCGACATCCCGGTGGCGACGACCTTCAACGGCAAGGGCGTCTTCCCCGACGACCACCCCAACGCCCTGGGCGCCGTCGGCTTCATGCGCCACGACTACACCAACTTCGGCTTCGACAACGCCGACGTCCTCATCTGCGTCGGGTACGAGCTGCAGGAGTTCGACCCGGTCAAGATCAACCCGCAGGGCGACAAGAAGATCCTGCACCTGCACCAGTTCCCGGCCGAGGTCGACTCCCACTACCCGGTCGCGGTCGGCGTGCTCGGCGACCTCTCCTCCTCGCTCGACGGCCTCGCCGAAGCCGTCGGCCGCACCTTCCACGGCGACGGCCGGCTCATCCGCGGCCTGCTCGCCGAGGAACTGGCCCACGGCCGGCGCAACGCGGCCTTCCCGCTCGCGCCGCAGCGCGTCGTCGCCGACGTCCGCGAGGCGCTGGGCCGCGACGACGTGGTGCTGGTCGACACCGGCGCCGGCAAGATGTGGATGGCGCGGCTCTACCCCACGTACGAGCCCAACACCTGCCTGATCTCCAACGGCCTGTCCACCATGGGCTTCGCGGTGCCCGGCGCCATCGGCGCCAAGCTCGCCCGGCCCGACGCGCAGGTGTTGGCGATGACCGGCGACGGCGCGTTCCTGATGAATTCCCAGGAGCTGGAGACCGCCGTCCGCGAGGGCATCCCGATGACCGTCCTCGTCCTCGTCGACGACGAGTACGGCCTGATCACCTGGAAGATGGAGCTGGAGATGGGGCGCCACTCCCACACCCGCTTCGCCAACCCGGACCTGGTGGCCTACGCGGAGAGCTTCGGCGCCCGCGGGCACGCGGTGAAGTCCGCCGACGAACTGCTGCCCACGCTGCGCGACGCCCTCGCCCACGACGGTGTGGACGTCATCTCCTGCCCCGTCGACTACACCGAGAACCTGCGCCTGACCGACCGGCTCGGCGCCCTCCAGGGCCCGTTCTGACCCGTCCGCCCACTCCGTTCCGGCAGCCGGTGATCCTCAGCCCGCCGGGCTGAGGATCACCGAGCGGGTCAGGTGGCGCGGCTCGTCCGGGTCCAGGCCGCGGGCGCCGGCCAGCGCGACCGCCAGCCGCTGCGCCCGGACCAGCTCGGCCAGCGGGTCGAGCCCGCCGGTCACCCACAGCGCGCCGGTGGCGTGCACCTCGTCCTCCAGACCCGCGGGCGCGTCGCCGATCATCCAGGTGGCGGTGCCCGCGGTGGTGATGCTGATGGGGCCGTGCCGGTACTCCATCGCCGGGTACGACTCCGTCCAGGCCAGCGCCGCCTCGCGCATCTTGAGCGCCGCCTCGTTGGCCAGGCCCACGGTCCAGCCGGCGCCCAGGAAGGTGAACTGCCGGGCCGCCAGCAGCCCCTGCGGCAGCGGCTCGACGAGCGCCAGCTCCGCGTCCTCCACCGCCGTGGCCGGCTGCGCCCCGAGGTGGGCGCGGAGCAGGGTCAGCGCCGTGGTCGCGAAGCGCGTCTGCACCACGGAGCGCTCGTCGGCGAAGTCCAGCACCACGGTGTCGTCCGCGGCCTCGGCCACCGGCGTGGCGCCGTCGGCGACGATGGCGGTGGTACGCACCGAACCGCCCAGCTCGCCGAGGAGCCGCAGCACCTCCGTGGTCGTGCCGGAGCGGGTGAGCGCCAGCACCCGGTCGTAGCGCCGGCCCGCCGGGAAGCCCGAGGCGGGGAAGGCGTCCGTCTCGCCCTGGCCCGCCTCCTCGCGCAGCGCGGCGTACGCCTGCGCCATGAAGTAGGAGGTGCCGCAGCCGACGGCGGCGACCCGCTCGCCGCGCTGCGGCAGCAGCGCCCCGTACACCCCTGCCAGCTCCGTCGCCCGGCGCCAGCACGCGGGCTGATCGGCCAGCTCAGCGGCTACGTAGGTCATGTCAATCGCCCCGCCCTGTGTGAGAACCATTGTTCAATCGTGCATGCTAAGGCAGAATTCCAAGCATCTTCAAGCATCCTAGGTGGGAGGATCCGGGTTGAACCAGCACGAACGGCACGGTGCGCTGCTGCGGCTGCTGGCCGAGCGCGGCCGGCTCGACGTGGAGGCCGTGGCCGTCGAGGTGGCCGTGTCCGCGGCGACCATCAGGCGCGATCTGGACCAGCTGGCCGAGCAGCAGCTGCTGGTC
>NZ_JACBXC010000469.1 GCF_013870535.1 Streptomyces phytophilus
ACGACGAGCGCATGGTGCGTACCGCCCTGCGCGCGATCCTCAGCGCGGAGGACGACCTCGACGTCGTCGGCGAGGCCGCGACCGGCGCCGAGGCGGTGTCCCTGGTGCGGCGGCTGGAGCCCGACGTCGTGCTGATGGACGTACGCATGCCGGACGTCGACGGCATCCGCGCCACCGAGCAGCTCCTGCGCACCATGGCCGCGCCGCCGCGCATCGTCGTCGTCACGACCTTCGAGAACGACTCGTACGTCTACGACGCGCTCCGCGCCGGCGCCGCGGGCTTCCTGCTCAAACGCTCGGCCGCCGCCGACCTCGTCCAGGCCGTACGCCTCGTGGCCCGCACCGACTCCCTCCTCTTCCCCGCCGCCGTCCGCGCCCTCGCCGCCGAACACGCCAGGTCCCACCGCACCACCGCGCTCCGCGCGCGGCTCACCGACCGCGAGGCGGACGTGCTGCGGCTGATGGCGCGGGGGTTGGCCAACGCGGAGATCGCCACCCGGCTGGACATCGGCGCGGCGACGGTGAAGTCGCATGTCGCCGCGGTGCTCGCCAAGCTGGGCGCGCGCGACCGGACGCAGGCGGTGATCGCCGCGTACGAGTCGGGCTTCGTCACCCCGGGGTGAGGAGCCGGGCGCAGCGCACCTTTCCCTCGGTGATGCCCTGCTTGGGGAGGGCCAGGCCGAAGGCGCCTTCCAGCCCGGCGAAGAACAGCTCGACGGGGTCGGTCCACAGGGCCAGTTCCTCGGCGCGGCGGATGTGCGGGTTGAGGAAGCCGAGCGGCGCGTCGGGGACGAAGGGCATTTCGCCGGGGGTGTACCAGTTGATCTCGTACGCGTCCCGCAGCGGCACGGTGTCGTCCTCGGTCGGGAAGGGGTTCTGGTACTCGCTGCCCCTGCAGTAGTCGAAGTTGTACATGGCCTTGCCCGCGCACGAGACCAGCTTGATCCGCTCCACGGGCGGTGGGGAGAGCCGGCCGCCGTAGTCGTCGAAGAGATATCCCAGCCACGTCCACGCGCCCACCTCCCCGAACGCGATCACCTTCATGAACTCCTCGGTGCCGTCGCGCCGATCCATCTCCCACACCTCGTGCAGCAGCAGCCCTTCGGCGACGTCCCGGGGGTCGGCCCCGTAGGCGAGGGCGACGTCCTCGGGCCTGCGGCCCCTGACGAAGTCGAGCACACTGAAGGGCTCGTCCTCCAGCCAGGAGCCGCCGATCCAGGCGATGCCGTCGCCGACGGCGGGCTGGCGCGCGAGGAACTCCTCGAACGACTCCGCCTGCTTGGGCAACATGTAGCTTTGGCGCAGGTTGCGTCCGGTGTCCTCGATCCACTCCAACTCCGCCACCGACTTCAGCTCCGCCACCACCGCATGGTCCCGCACGAACGTCATCCGCACGCCGTCGGCGTGCATGAACCGGGTGTACGGGCCCTGCTCCTCGGGGCCGAGCGTTCGCCACCGCCCGGCCGTGGGCCGGGGCCGTACGCCGTTGCTGCCGTGGGCCCGCTGGGCGAAGTGCTCCAGCTCCGCCAGCTCGCCCGCCGCCACCAGCACCCGCGCCGGCTCGCCGCCGTCCGTGATCCGCACCCGCTCGCCGGTCTCCGCGACCCGGCCGACGGCCTGCTCGAAGTCCGAGACGAAATCGCTCAGTTCGACGCTGTCCATGCCGGCGCACGCTACCGGCCGGGTCTGACAACGGGCCTCAGACCCCGAGCAGGTCCTCGATCGGCTCGATCGCGAAGTAGATCACGAACAGCACCGACACCGCCCACATCAGGGGGTGCACCTTCCGGGCCCGGCCCATGACCGCCTGGAGGAGCACGTACGCGATGAAGCCGGCGCCCAGGCCGTTGGTGATGGAGTACGTGAAGGGCATCACGGCGATCGTGAGGAAGGCGGGGACGGCGATCTCGTAGCGGGTCCAGTCGATGTGGCGTACCTGCGTCATCAGCAGGAAGCCGACCGCGATGAGCGCGGGGGCCGCCGCCTGGGAGGGGACGACCAGGGCGAGCGGGGTGAAGAGGAGGGCCAGGGCGAAGAGTCCGCCGGTGACGAGGTTGGCCAGGCCGCTGCGGGCGCCCTCGCCGACGCCGGCGGCGGACTCGATGTAGCTGGTGTTGGAGGAGCCGGAGGCGGCGCCGCCGAAGACGGTGGCGAGGCCGTCGACGAAGAGGAGGCGGCCCAGGCGGGGGACGCGGCCCTGCTCGTCGAGGAGTCCGGCCTCGCTGGTGACGCCGACGGCGGTGCCCATGGTGTCGAAGAAGTCGGTGAGGAAGAGGGTGAAGACGAGCAGCACCACGGTCACCGCGCTGACCTCGTCGAACGCCCCGAAGAAGCTGAACTCGCCGAGCAGGCCGAAGTCCGGCGCCTCGACGACGTCACCGGGCCAGTCGGGGACGGTCAGGCCCCACGCCTCGTCGGCGATGTCCGCGACCGAGTTGATGACGATGGCCAGCACCGTCATCGCCAGGATGCTGATGAGGATGGCGCCCTTCACGCCCCGCGCGAGCAGCGACACGGTGAGCAGCACACCGGCGCAGAACACGACGACCGGCCAGCCGCTCAGCGACCCGCTGCTGCCGAGCTGGAGGGGGACGGTGGTGTCGGCGATGTCCGGGATGCGGGTGGCGAAGCCGGCGTCGATGAAGCCGATGAGCGCGATGAACATCCCGATGCCCACGCTGATCGCCACCTTGAGCGGCTGCGGGATGGCGTTCATGACGGCCTCGCGCACGCCGGTGGCGGCGAGCAGGCAGACGATGATGCCCTCCAGCACGATGAGCCCCATCGCGTCGGCCCAGGTCATCAGCGGCGCGATCTGGTACGCGACGACGGCGTTGATGCCGAGTCCGGCGGCCAGCGCGAGCGGGAGGTTGGCGGTCACGCCCATGAGCACGGTCATCACGGCGGCGACGAGCGCGGTGACAGTGACGAGCTGGCCGAAGTCGAGCTGGTTGCCGTACTTGTCCTCGGCGCCGCTCAGGATGATCGGGTTGAGCACGAGGATGTACGCCATCGTGAAGAACGTGGCGAGCCCGCCGCGTATCTCCCGGCCGACGGTCGAGCCGCGTTCGCGGATCCGGAAGAAGCTCTCCAGGCGCGCAGAACTCGACGGCGGGTGAGGGGACTTGTCGGCAATCTTGTCGGACACGGGGGACTCCTGAGCAGGGACGGGGACGGTTGCCGTGAGCACGGCAGGTGGCATTGTGCCTGCTGAGGCGCCTGATCAGGTTGAGCTTGTGTTACGCCTCGGCGGCGGACCCGCACAGGTCCGTGCCCTGCCCACGGACCGTCCCCGTCCGGTACCGGCCAGCCCCCCGGTCAGCGGATGCGGCCCGCGCCCGCGCGCGGGACGACCACGCCCGGCACCGCCCGCGGGTCGTCGACCCGGGTGCGGAGCGCCGGGGTCCAGCCGGCGTCCCGTTGCAGCGGGGTGTCCGGGTTGTCCGCGTTGTGGGCGGCGACGAGGTCGGTCTCGGCGCCGTTGACGTGGTTGCGTACCGCCGTCAGCGGGGCCTCGCTCCACTTCTTCAGGATCCGGCCGGGGCCGACTCCCGGCGGGAGGCGGAAGGAGTTCTTCTCCGCCACGAGCCGCGACTCGAAGCCGATGCCGAAGGAGTACGCGTACGAGTCCTCGGCGATCACGTAGTGGTTGTTGTACGCGTCCACCCGGCCGAAGCGCACCCGCGGCGCCCGTTCGCCCACGTCCCGGAAGAGGTTGTGGTGGAGCGTCACCCGCAGCCTGCCGCGGTCCGTGTCGCCCGCCGCGTCGCTGTTGCCGATCATCAGGGTCTTGGCGTGGTCCTCGAAGACGTTCCAGGAGACGGTGACGAGGTCCGCGCCGCGCACGACGTCGAGTTCGCCGTCGTGCCGCTGGTACAGCTCGCCGTAGTGGCGCGGCAGGGAGCTGTCGGGGTGGCGGCCGTCGGTGAAGGTGTTGTGGTCCAGCCAGACGTGGGTGGAGCCGTGGACCACGGCCGCGTCGTACTCGGAGTTCCAGGCGCCCCGTTCGCCGTCCGTGGGGTCCCACTGCGGGAAGCAGTCGAGCGGGCTCTCCAGCGTGAGGTTGCGGACGATGACGTTGTCGGCGTCCTTGATCTGCAGGCTGGCGCCCCTGATGGCGGCGTTCCGGCCGACGCCGACGACGGTGGTGTCCGAGGGCACGTACGCCTGGATCGCCGCGGCCTGGTTGGCGGCGGAGGCGGCGCGGGCGTCTTCCTGGGGGCCGCTGACGGGGGTGTCGCGGCCCCAGACGGCGGGGTCGTAGTCGGCGAGATAGCGGTCGAAGTCGTAGCCGGGGGCCGCGTACGGCGCGCAG
>NZ_JACBXC010000047.1 GCF_013870535.1 Streptomyces phytophilus
GGCCCCGACGTCCGCGGGGGTGTGCAGCACCTCGTACCGCGCGAAGGGTCCCGGGCCGCCGGTCGTCAGCAACTCCAGGCTGAGCGCGCCCGGGTCGAAGTGGAAGACCTGGCCGTCCGGGGGTCGCATCTCGATACCCGGGGCGCGGGAGCTTGCCTCGTCCACCATGTAACCAGTATAACCGGTACATGGTTGCCACGCACTGGAAGCTCGTCATCGACGCCGCCGACCCGCACGCCCAGGCCGACTTCTGGGCCGCCGCCCTCGGGTACGTGGTGGAGGACAACAGCCCGCTCATCGAGCAACTCCTCACCGCCGGCGCCGTCCCCGAGGACGTGCTGACCCGCCACCACGACCGCCGCGCCTGGCGCACCGCCGCCGCCGTCCGGCACCCCGACGACCCGTACGACCCCACCTCCGGCGCCGGTCTGGGCCGGCGGCTGCTCTTCAACCAGGTCCCCGAGCCCAAGCCCGCGGTCAAGAACCGCCTGCACCTCGACCTCCACCCCGAGTCGGGGCGGCGCGAGGAGGAGGCGGCCCGGCTGGCGGAGTTGGGGGCCGGGGTCGTACGGCACGTCAAGGAGCAGGGCGGGGAGTGGACCGTGATGACCGACCCCGAGGGCAACGAGTTCTGCGTGCACTGAGCCGCGCCGCCGCCGGGAGGTGCCGCTCGCCGCGCAGCCGCGGCGGGGCGGCGGGCCGCTCACTGGGGGGCGACCGCGCGCCGGACGCTGTCCCGGAGCAGTGCACGCCGCCCGTCGTGGACGTCCGGCGGCTCCTCGGCGGTGGCGGCGTAGACGTTGCTCACCGGGGACCAGGCCATGGACATGGCGATGACCATGGCCATCAGGTCGAAGGGGGCACCCTGCCGGATCCGCCCGGCGGCCTGGGCCTCGGCGACGGCGCGGAGCTTGCGGTCGTCGTAGCGCTCGTGGTCGGCGACGAGGTGGCCGACCGGGCGCCGCTCCAGGCGCGCCCAGGTGGCGAGCCGGATCAGGTCGGGACGGCTGAGGTACTCGTCGTACAGGCGCACCGCCCAGTCGGCGAGGTCGTCGGCGTCGATGGGGACGACGTTGGTGATCCGCTCCAGCGAGGCGAAGAAGATCGCGTCGAAGAGCTGGTCCTTGTTGCCGAAGTAGCCGTACAGCTGCGCCTTGTTGGTGCGCGCCGCGGCGACGATCCGCTCGACGCGGGCGCCGGCGATGCCGTACTGGGCGAACTCCCGGGTGGCGGCTTCGACGATGCGCTGGTACGTCGCGGCCCCGCGGCTGCTGGACGGCTGCTCGGGCATGCCTCCGACCCTAACAGACCGAATCGTCTGTTTGCCTTTTGGGCGGCCGCCGCCTACGGTCAAACAGACCGAACAGTCTGTCTGAGGGAGTCGGTCATGCGTTCCACCTCGGTCTGGCAGGCGGACAGCGCCACACGTACGCTACGCCGCTCCACCGCGCAGCGCCGGGAGCTGCGCCCGGACGACCTGGCGATCCGCGTCACCTACTGCGGCGTCTGCCACACCGACCTGCACGCCCTGCGCGCGTACGACGGCGGCGCCGGCGGCGTGCTCGTCCCCGGGCACGAGTTCACCGGCGTGGTGACCGAGGTCGGCGGCGCGGTCACCGGCTTCGCCCCGGGCGACCCCGTGGCCGTCGGCAACATCGTCGACTCGTGCGGCACCTGCGCCATGTGCCGGGCGGGCCAGGAGAACTTCTGCCGCGAGTTCCCCACCCTCACCTACGGCGGCACCGACCGGCGGGACGGCTCGACCACGCTGGGCGGATTCTCCCGCGAGTACGTCGTCGGCGAGCGCTTCGCCTACGCCCTCCCGGCCGGCCTCGACCCGGCCGCCGCGGCGCCGCTGCTGTGCGCCGGCGTCACCGTGTGGGAGCCGCTGCGGGCCCTGGGCGTCGGCCCGGGCAGCACGGTGGCCGTGGCCGGGCTGGGCGGCCTGGGGCACCTCGCGGTCAAGATGGCGGCCGCCCTCGGCGCCACGACCACCGTGCTCAGCCGGACCCCGGACAAGGCCGACGAGGCGCGCGCCCTCGGCGCGCGGGAGTTCATCGTGTCCACCGACGCCGAGCGGATGGAGGCCGCGCGCGACCGGTTCGACGTGGTCGTCGACACCGTCTCGGCGCCGCACGACCCGGCCCCGTACCTGCGGGTGGTCGCCATGGACGGCACCCTCAGCCACCTCGGCCATCTGGGACCGGTCACGGTGGAGACCCTCGACCTGCTCATCGGCCGCAAGAAGCTCAGCTCCGCCGGCAGCGGCGGGCGCCCGGCCACCGCCGCCATGCTGCGCTTCTGCGCCGACCACGCCATCACGGCCGACATCGAACTGCTGCCGTCGTCGCGGGTGAACGAGGCGCTCGCCCGGCTGGAACGCGGCGATGTCCGCTACCGGTTCGTCCTCGACCTGTCCGACCTGTCCGACCTGGACTGAGCCGCCGGCCGCCACGAAGGCCGCCGCCCGCCGGAGGTGGCGGGGGCGGCCTTCGGGAGTGGCCGCGGGTCAGTCCGCCGCGGCCTGGAGCGCCTCCGGGGTGACGGCGCCGACGTAGACCGCGTCGTCCGTGATCAGCACGTTGACCAGCCGGCTCTCGAAGACCCGGCCCGCGTCCGTCTTGTCGGTGAAGAAGTCGAGGGCGGCCCCGACCCCGTCCTCGCCCAGCGCGCCGCCGGGCAGCGGCAGCTCGGCGATCGAGCCCCAGCCCTCGCCGTGGACCTCGACGTCTTCCAGGCCGGCGGACTTGCCGCCCTCGGCCCGGTCGCCGCCGGCCCAGTCCTCGCCGCCGGCCCAGTCGCCGCCGAGGCCCTTGCCGAAGTCCCCGCCGAAGCCCTTGCCGAAGTCGCCGCCGAAGTCCTCGCCGAGGTCCCTCTCCGTCACCTCGGCGCCCGCCGGCGGCGCGAACAGGTCCGCGTCCGGCTTGTTGAAGTCGACCTTCGTGAAGCCGACGTCCACGACGGCCTTGCCGTCGTCCGCCGTCAGCGCCACCCGCAGCGGCACGCCGTTGTCGGCGTCCACCGCGACGGTGATGTCCCGCACCGTCGACTCGTCCTGCTTCGGCGTCAGCCTCAGCTCGTACGCGTCCTGCCCG
Organism: Streptomyces phytophilus; assembly: GCF_013870535.1. Taxonomy (GTDB): domain Bacteria; phylum Actinomycetota; class Actinomycetes; order Streptomycetales; family Streptomycetaceae; genus Streptomyces; species Streptomyces phytophilus. The sequence continues at coordinate 3,096 of NZ_JACBXC010000047.1, forward strand.
GCCACCTGCGCCGTGCCGGCGACCGTCACGTCGGTGGTGTCGTCCGCGGCCTTCAGGAGCTTGTCCGCCAGCTCCTGCGGGGTGGCGTCCGCCAGGTCCTTCGGGAGGGCGAAGCCGTCGTGCTTCGCGGAGTCCTTCCCGCCGTCCTCCGGCACCGTCGAGTGGGAGACCTCGTCCGAGCCGCCGCCGAAGGTCCACACGTCCTTGCCGTTGTGCACCACCGTGCGGTCGCCGTCGGAGCCGGTCAGCGTGACGCGCTGCTTCTCCGGGCCGTCCGCCGCGACGTGCAGCTTGGTGTCGCCGGCGAGCAGCTGCGAGAGGTCGGCACCGCCGCCCCCGCCGCCGAACGGCAGCGAGGGCAGGCCCAGGTCCGTGCTGACCTTCACCGTGCCGTCGACCGACTCGACGTCCGACGCCAGCGCCTTGGCTATCAGTTCCTTCGCGGTCACGTCGTCCGCGCTCGGCCCGTCGTCCTGGGCGAGCGCGGGCACCAGGCCGATGGTGGCGGCGGCCAGTCCCGCGATGCCCAGGGGCACCCCGTACCGCACCGCCTTTCTGCGCCGGGCCGCGGCGAGGTCCGCGGCGCGGTCCTCGGCCTCGTCGGCGGGTCGCTCCGGTGGGATCAGTGCCATGGGAAGTACCTCCGTCTCCGCGGTGATTCGCGGAAAATCAATCGCTGCGTCACGGCTTCCCACCCATCTCACCAAATCGGAGGGCCCGGGGCGTCAGCCCGTGGGTGCAGCTTCGATTACTCCTGTCGTATGACGGCATCCGCCGCGAGACGGGACCCGCCCCTGATTGATGTACGGGACATCTATCTGCCGGACGCCGCCGGACAGGGCGACCGGTGCCCGCTACCCCGCCCGGTCCACCACGGCGTCGCACAGCCCCTCCAGCGCCGTCCGCGCCGGGCACGCCGGCAGCGCCGTCAGGATCGCCCGCGCCTCCGCCGCGTACCGCACGGTGTCCCGCCTGGCCTGGTCCACCGCCGGGTGGACCCGCAGCCGCGCCAGGGCCTCCGCGTGCCGCGCGTCGTCCGTCAGGTCGCCGGCGAGCAGCGCCGCCAGCTCCAGATCCGCCGGGCTGCGGTCGCGCTGCGCGGCGGCGCGCAGGTGCAGCACCGGCAGCGTCGCGACGCCCTCGCGCAGGTCCGTGCCCGGGGTCTTCCCGGACTCGGTGCCGTCGCTGGTGATGTCGAGGAGGTCGTCCGCGAGCTGGAAGGCGATGCCGATGCGCTCGCCGTACTGCGTCAGCACCTCCACCACCGACTCGTCCGCGCCCGCCGTCAGCGCGCCGAAGCGGCCGGAGACGGCGATGAGCGAGCCGGTCTTGCCGGCGAGCACGTCCAGGTAGTGGTCGACCGGGTCGCGGCCCTCGGTCGGGCCCGCGGTCTCCAGGATCTGCCCGGTGACCAGCCGCTCGAACGCCTGGGCCTGGATACGGACCATCTCGGGGCCCAGATCGGCGAGTAGCCGGGAGGCGCGCGCGAAGAGGAAGTCGCCCGTGAGGACGGCGACGGAGTTGGCCCAGCGGCTGTTGGCGCTGGGGACGCCGCGGCGTACGGCGGCCTCGTCCATCACGTCGTCGTGGTAGAGCGTGGCCAGGTGGGTCAGCTCGACGACGACGCCCGAGGGCGCGACGCCCGGTGCGTACGGATCGCCGAACTGCGCGGCGAGCATGACCAGCAGGGGGCGGAATCTCTTGCCGCCCGCGCGGACGAGATGCCGCGCGGCCTCGGTGATGAACGGCACATCGCTCTTCGTGGCCTCCAGAAGCCCTTCCTCGACGGCCGCGAGCCCGGCCTCGACATCGGCTTCCAAGGCGTGGTCCCGAACGCTGAGCCCCAAGGGCGCGACCACGGTCACGAGGGCTCCTCCTGTCTGCAGACGTTCACGTGGAACAGATTGTCGATGTGTCGTTAGCAACCACCATGCACCACGTCCGCAGCGTAGCCGGTCACGCGACGATCACGTCGGGCGGCTTCCCCTAGGCCGACCTGGGGGTCGTAACCTGAGGTCCCCAGCCCGCCGACCACGATGAGGCAGGACTCCGCGATGTCCGAGCACAGCCCGCTCGACGTGCCAGAAGGCGATCCCTTCGGCCCGCACAACCTTCCGTACGGTGTCTTCTCCACGCGCGCCGACACAAACCCCCGCGTCGGCGTGCGCTACGGCGAATCCGTCCTGGACACCGCCGCCGTCGCGGCGGCCGTCGGCTCCCCGCACGCCGCGCTGCTCGCCGCCCCGACGCTGGCGCCGCTGATGGCCGCGGGCCGCCCGGTGTGGCAGTCGGTACGGGCCGAGGTGACCGCCTGGCTGACGGATCCGGCGCACCGCGCCGCCGCCGAGCCGCACCTGCACGAGCTGGACCGGGTCGCGCTCCACATGCCGTTCGAGGTCGGCGACTACGTCGACTTCTACTCCAGCGAGCACCACGCCGCCAACGTCGGCCGTATCTTCCGCCCCGGCGAGGAGCCGCTGACGCCCAACTGGAAGCACCTGCCCATCGGCTACCACGGCCGGTCCGGCACCGTCGTCCCGGCGGGCACGCCCGTCGTACGCCCCGCGGGCCAGCGCAAGCGCGCCGCCGACGACCCCGCGGCGGGCCCCGCGTTCGGGCCGAGTATCCGCCTGGACATCGAGGCCGAGGTGGGCTTCGTCATCGGGGTGCCGTCGCCGATGGGCGCGCCCGTGCCCCGTACGGCCTTCCGGGACCACGTCTTCGGGGTCTGCCTGGTCAACGACTGGTCCGCGCGCGACGTCCAGCCCTGGGAGCAGCGCCCCCTCGGCCCGCACCAGGCCAAGTCCTTCGCCACGTCCATCGGCAACTGGATCACCCCCCTCGACGCCCTGGAGGCCGCCCGCGTCGCCCCGCCGGAGCGTACGCACCCGCTGCTGCCGTACCTCGACGACACCGGCGCGGAGGCGGAGTCCGACGGCTACGACCTGCGTCTTGAGGTACGGATCAACGGGGAGACCGTCTCCCGGCCGCCGTTCGCCGCGATGTACTGGACCGCGGCACAGCAGTTGGCGCACATGACCGCCAACGGCGCCTCCGTACGCACCGGTGACCTCTATGCCTCCGGCACCGTCAGCGGGCCCGAGCAGGACCAGGTGGGCTCGCTGCTGGAGCTGACGAAGGGCAAGGGCCCGTGGCTGGAGGACGGGGACGTCGTCGAGATCGAGGGCTGGGCCCCCGGCCCGGACGGGGCGCGGATCGGCCTCGGCGGGGTCCACGGCCAGGTGAAGCCGACCGGCTGGACCCCGCAGCGGCGCTAGGGTGCCCGGGGTCCGGGGGCACGGCCCCCGGACCCGCGCTCAGCGGACGAACACTCCCGCGCTCCCGGCCAGATCCAGGAAGTACTGCGGCGCCACGCCCAGCACCAGGGTCGCGGCCAGGCCGACGGCGATGGCGGTGATGGTGAACGCGCTCGGCACGGTCACCGCCGGGCCCTCCGGCCGCGGCTCGCTGAAGAACATCAGCACGATGACGCGGACGTAGAAGAACGCGGCGATGGCCGAGGCGATGACGCCGACGACGACCAGCGGCGTCGCGCCGCCCTCCGCCGCCGCCTTGAACACCGCGAACTTCCCGGCGAAGCCGCTGGTCAGCGGGATGCCCGCCATCGCCAGCAGGAACACCGCGAAGACCGCCGCGACCAGCGGGGAACGCCGGCCGAGCCCCGCCCACTTGGACAGGTGCGTCGCCTCGCCGCCCGCGTCGCGCACCAGCGTGACGACGCTGAACGCGCCGAGCGTCACGAAGGCGTACGCGGCCAGGTAGAACAGCACCGAGGAGATGCCCTCCTCGTTGGCCGCCGTGACACCCGCGAGGATGAACCCGGCGTGCGCGATGGAGGAGTACGCCAGCAGCCGCTTCACGTCGGTCTGGGTGATCGCGAGGATCGCGCCGATGACCATCGTGACGATCGCCACGCCCCACATCACCGGGCGCCAGTCCCACTTCAGGCCCGGCAGCACGACGTACAGCAGCCGCAGCAGCGCGCCGAACGCGGCGACCTTGGTGGCCGCGGCCATGTAGCCGGTGACGGGCGTGGGGGCGCCCTGGTAGACGTCCGGGGTCCACATGTGGAACGGCACGGCGCCGACCTTGAAGAGCAGGCCGAGCAGCACCATCGCGCCGCCGATGAGCAGCAGCGCGTCGTTGCCCATGGTGTCGGCGAGCGCCGGGGTCATGTGCTGCGGGTTGCCCGCGACGACGTCGGCGATCTCGGCGTAGCGCACGCTGCCCGAGTAGCCGTACAGCAGCGCGATGCCGAAGAGCAGGAACGCCGACGAGAAGGCGCCCAGCAGGAAGTACTTCACCGCCGCCTCCTGCGACATCAGCCGCTTGCGGCGGGCGACGGCGCAGAGCAGGTACAGCGGCAGGGAGAAGACCTCCAGCGCGATGAAGAGCGTCAGCAGGTCGTTCGCGGCGGGGAAGATGAGCATGCCGCCGGTCGCGAACAGCAGCAGCGGGAACACCTCGGTGGTGGTGAACCCCGCCTTGACCGCGGCCTGTTCGGCCTTGCCGCCGGGTACGGCGGCGGCCTCCGCGGCGAAGGAGTCGACCTGCTTGCCATGCGCGACCGGGTCCAGCCGGCGCTCGGCGAAGGTGAACACCGCGAGCACGCCGACCAGCAGGATGACGCCCTGGAGGAAGAGCGCCGGGCCGTCGACGGCCAGCGCGCCCATCGCGGCGATCTGCGCCTCGTCCGTGCCCTTGCCGGTGGCGGCCAGGGCGATGACGGCGCCGAACGCGCCGGCCATGGCGAGCACCGCGAGCCCGACCTGGGCCGTGTAGCGGTGCCGCCGGGGGACGAACGCCTCGATGGCGACGCCCAGTACGGCCGCGCCGATCACGATCAGCGTGGGCGCCAGCAGGTCGTACTCGATGTGCGGCGCCTTGATCTTGTCGACGCTGTCCTGCGCCATCCACAGGCTGTGGACACCCCTACTCATGCGTGGCCTCCACAGGGTTCACGTCGGGCTCCGGGTCGGACTTCTGCACGTCGGACATGGTGTGCTCGACGGCCGGGTTGACGATCTCGGTGAGCGGCTTCGGGTACACCCCGAGGCCGATGAGCAGCGCGATCAGCGGCGCGACCACCAGCATCTCGCGGGGCCGCAGGTCCGGCAGCTTCGCCACCTTCTCGGCGACAGGACCCGTCATCGTCCGCTGGTACAGCACGAGGACGTAGATCGCGGCCAGCACGATGCCCACGGTGGCGATGATGCCGATCGCGGGGTACCGGCTGAACGTGCCCACCAGCACCAGGAACTCGCTGACGAACGGCGCGAGCCCCGGCAGCGACAGCGTCGCCAGACCGCCGATCAGGAACGTGCCGGCCAGCACCGGCGCCACCTTCTGCACGCCGCCGTAGTCGGCGATGAGCCGCGAGCCGCGCCGGGAGATGAGGAACCCGGCGACCAGCATCAGGGCGGCGGTGGAGATGCCGTGGTTGACCATGTACAGCGTCGCCCCGGCGTGGCCCTGGCTGGTCATCGCGAAGATGCCGAGCACGATGAAGCCGAAGTGGGAGATCGAGGCGTACGCGATCAGCCGCTTCATGTCCCGCTGCCCGATCGCGAGGAGCGCGCCGTACAGGATGCTGACCAGCGCGAGCACCAGCACCACCGGCGTCGCCCAGTCGCTCGCCTCCGGGAAGAGCCCGAGGCAGAAGCGGAGCATCGCGAACGTGCCGACCTTGTCGACCACCGCGGTGATGAGCACGGCGACCGGGGCCGTCGACTCCCCCATCGCGTTGGGCAGCCAGGTGTGCAGCGGCCACAGCGGCGCCTTGACGGCGAAGGCGAAGAAGAAGCCGAGGAAGAGCAGCCGCTCGGTGTTCGTCGACATCTCCAGGTCGCCGTCGGCGCGGGCCTGGAGGATCTCCTGGAGCGAGAACGTGCCCGCACCCAGCTGGTCGTTGGTGACGACGAACAGCCCGATGACCGCGGCCAGCATGATGAGGCCGCCGGCCAGGTTGTAGAGCAGGAACTTCACGGCCGCGTACGAGCGCTGCCGCGCCGCCTCCTCCTCGCCGTGCTGGTGCGCCTTGTCCCCGAAGCCGCCGATGAGGAAGTACATCGGGATGAGCATGGCTTCGAAGAAGATGTAGAAGAGGAAGATGTCCGTGGCCAGGAAGCTGATGATCACCATCGCCTCGACGGCCAGGATCAGCGCGAAGAAGCCCTGGGTGGGACGCCAGCGCGAGGACTTCGTCTCCGCCGGGTCCGCGTCGTGCCAGCCCGCGAGGATGACGAACGGGATCAGCAGCGCGGTCAGCGCCACCAGCACGACGGCGATGCCGTCGACCCCCAGCTCGTATCTCACGCCGAAGTCGGCGATCCACGACCGCGACTCGGTGAGCTGGAAGCGGTCGCCGTTCGGGTCGTAGCGGACCGCGATCACCGCGGCCAGCACCAGCGTCACCAGCGAGACGCCCAGCGCGAGCCGCTTGGCCAGCTCGCGCTTGGCCGCGGGCACCGCGGCGATGGCGATCGCGCCCACGGCCGGGACCGCCGCGGTGAGCGTCAGCAGCGGGAAGGAAGAATCAGCCATGGGTTCAGACCGCCCTCATCAGCAGGGTGGCGGCGATGAGGACCACCGCGCCCCCGAACATCGAGACCGCGTAGCTGCGGGCGTAGCCGTTCTGGACCCGCCGCATCCGGGCGGAGAGCCCGCCGAACGCCGCCGCGGTCCCGTTGACGATGCCGTCGACCAGCTTGTGGTCCAGGTAGACCAGGCCGCGGGTCAGGTACTCGCCGGGCTTGACCAGCGCCACGTGGTTGAAGTCGTCCTGCAGCAGGTCGCGCCGCGCGGCGCGGGTGAGCAGGGAGCCGCGCGGTGCGGCGGCGGGGACCGGGCGGCGGCCGTACTGCAGCCAGGCCGCCGCGACACCGAGCACCATGCAGGCGACGGTGGCACCGGTGACCATGCCGACGCTCAGTCCGTCCGGCAGGTGCCCGTGCTCGAAGCCGGTGACCGGCTCCAGCCAGTGCACGAACCGCTCGCCGACGTCGAAGAACGCGCCCGCGCCCACCGAGCCGACCGCCAGCACGATCATCGGGATCGTCATCGTCTTCGGCGACTCGTGCGGGTGCGGCATGTCGCCCTTCGCGTCCGCCTCCCAGCGCTTCTCGCCGAAGAACGTCATGAGCATCACGCGCGTCATGTAGTACGCGGTGAGCGCCGCGCCCAGCAGCGCCGCGCCGCCCAGGATCCAGCCCTGCGTACCGCCCTTGGCGAACGCGGCCTCGATGATGAGGTCCTTGGAGAAGAAGCCGGAGAGCCCCGGGAAGCCGATGATCGCCAGATAGCCGAGGCCGAACGTGACGAACGTGACCGGCATGTACTTCCGGAGGCCGCCGTACTTGCGCATGTCGACCTCGTCGTTCATGCCGTGCATGACCGAGCCCGCGCCGAGGAAGAGCCCGGCCTTGAAGAAGCCGTGCGTCACCAGGTGCATGATCGCGAAGACGTAGCCGATCGGGCCGAGCCCGGCGGCCAGGATCATGTAGCCGATCTGCGACATCGTCGACCCGGCCAGCGCCTTCTTGATGTCGTCCTTCGCACAACCGACGATCGCGCCGAAGAGCAGCGTGACCGCACCGACGATCGTGACGACGAGCTGCGCGTCCGGCGCCGCGTCGAAGATCGCGCCGGAGCGGACGATCAGGTAGACGCCGGCGGTCACCATCGTCGCGGCGTGGATCAGCGCGGAGACCGGCGTGGGGCCCTCCATCGCGTCGCCCAGCCAGGACTGCAGCGGCACCTGCGCCGACTTGCCGCACGCGGCGAGCAGCAGCATCAGGCCGATCGCCGTCAGCTTGCCCTCGCCGGACTCGCCGACCGAGTTCATCACCGGCTCGAACGCGAAGGTGCCGAAGGTGACGAACATCAGCATGATCGCGATGGACAGGCCGACGTCGCCGACGCGGTTGACGATGAACGCCTTCTTCGCCGCCGTCGCCGCGCTCGGCTTGTGCTGCCAGAAGCCGATCAGCAGGTACGAGGCGAGGCCGACGCCCTCCCAGCCGACGTACAGCAGCAGGAAGTTGTCCGCGAGGACCAGCAGCAGCATCGCCGCGAGGAAGAGGTTCAGATAGCCGAAGAACCGGCGGCGGCGCTCGTCGTGCTCCATGTAGCCCACGGAGTACAGGTGGATGAGCGAGCCGACGCCGGTGATCAGCAGCACGAACGTCATCGAGAGCTGGTCGAGCTGGAACGCCGCGTCCGCCTGGAACCCCTCGACCGGAATCCAGGTGAAGAGGTGGCTGTGCAGCGCCCGCTCCTCGCCGTCCTTGCCGAGCATGTCGGCGAAGAGGACGAGGCCGAGGACGAAGGAGGTGAAGGCCAGGCCCGTACCGAGCCAGTGGCCCGTACGGTCGATCCGTGGGATCTTGCCGCCGCACAGCAGCACCGCCGCGCCGAGGAGCGGCGCCGCGACGAGCAATCCGATGAGTGACTCCACTGGTGCGTCCCCTTACAGCTTCATCAAAGCGGCGTCGTCGACCGAGGCCGAGTGGCGGGAGCGGTAGAACGACACGATGATCGCCAGGCCGACCACGACTTCCGCGGCGGCGACGACCATGGTGAAGAAGGCGACGATCTGGCCGTCGAGGTTCCCGTGCATCCGGGAGAACGTGACCAGCGCCAGGTTGCAGGCGTTCAGCATCAGCTCGATGCACATGAACACCACGATGGCGTTCCGCCTGATGAGCACCCCGGCCGCGCCGATGGTGAACAGCAGCGCGGCGAGATACAAGTAGTTGACCGGGTTCACTCGCCCTCTCCCTTTCCGGCCTTCCCGCCGGCGTTCGTGCTGACGGAGCCGTCTCCGTCGGCGTCGTCGCCGGTGTCCGGTTCCAGGGCCTTGCCCTGGTAGTCGGCGGTGCGCTGCTCGATCGCCGCGAGATCCGCCAGCGCCTGCGCGGAGACGTCCCGGATCTGGCCGCGGTCGCGCAGCGTGCGGTTGACGGTCAGCTCGGACGGCGTGCCGTCGGGCAGCAGGGCCGGGATGTCCACCGCGTTGTGGCGGGCGTAGACGCCGGGCGCGGGCATCGGCGGCACCTGGACGCCGTCGCGTACCCGCTGCGCGGCCTGCTCGCGCTGGGTCGGGGTGGGCTCGGTCTTCTCGCGGTGGGTGAGGACCATGCCCGCGACCGCCGCGGTGATCAGCAGCGCGCCGGTCAGCTCGAAGGCGAAGACGTAGTCGCGGAAGATCAGCGCCGCCAGGCCGTGGACGTTGCCGCCGGAGTTGGCGTCCTCCAGGCCCTCGAAGCTGTTGAGGCTCGCGTTGCCGATGCCGGCCATCAGCAGCACGCCGAAGCCGACGCCGCAGAGCATCGCCAGCCAGCGCTGGCCCTTGATGGTCTCCTTCAGCGAGTCCGCCGCGCTGATGCCGACGAGCATCAGCACGAAGAGGAAGAGCATCATGACCGCGCCGGTGTAGACGACGATCTGGACGACGCCGAGGAAGTACGCGCCGTTGGCGAGGTAGAAGACCGCCAGGATCACCATCGTGCCGGCGAGGCAGAGCGCCGAGTGCACCGCCTTCCGCATCATCACCGTGCCCAGGGCACCGGCGACGGCGAAGATGGCCAGCACCCAGAACTGGGTCGCCTCCCCGGTGGACGTGGTGTAGCCGGCCTGGGCGAGGGCGTTCATGCCTGGGCTCCTTCGGAGTGCGGCTCCGGCTCCGGCGCCGACTCACCCTTGCTCACGGCGACCTGGCGCTCCGTACCCGGGGCGGCCTCGGAGACGAGGCCGCTGTAGTAGTCCTTCTCGGTCATCCCCGGGTGGATGGCGTGCGGCGAGTCGACCATGCCCTCCTGCAGGCCGGCGAGCAGCTCGTCCTTGGTGTAGATGAGCGACTCGCGGCTGCGGTCGGCCAGTTCGTACTCGTTGGTCATGGTCAGCGCCCGGGTGGGGCACGCCTCGACGCACAGCCCGCACAGGATGCAGCGCAGGTAGTTGATCTGGTAGACGCGGCCGTAGCGCTCGCCCGGCGAGTAGCGCTCCTCCTCGGTGTTGTCCGCGCCCTCGACGTAGATCGCGTCCGCCGGACAGGCCCAGGCGCACAGCTCGCAGCCGATGCACTTCTCCAGCCCGTCCGGGTGCCGGTTGAGCTGGTGGCGGCCGTGGAAGCGGGGCGCCGTGGGCTTCTTGTACTCGGGGTACTGCTCGGTCAGCCGCTTCTTGAACATGGCCTTGAAGGTCACGCCGAAGCCGGCCACCGGGTTGACGAACCCCTGCTTGTCCTTCTTCTTGTCCTTCTCGTCAGCCATTGTCGGCCGCCTCCTCAGTGTCGCCTCCGGGACCGTTCGTGCCCACCAGCTCGCGCTCGCGGCGCGAGGGGCGGCGGGGCACGGGCGGGAGGGTCTGACCGGGCAGCGGCGGTACGGGGTAGCCGCCCGCCGTCGGATCGAACTCCGGCTTGGGCCTGGCCGCCTCGCGGGCCGCCTCCTCCTTGTCCTTGCGGTCGCGGAAGATGTCCACGACGAAGGACAGCAGCAGGATCACCAGCAGCCCGCCGGCGATGTAGAGCACGATCTCGGTGAAGTCCACGTCCTCGTTGCGCAGCGCCCGGACCGTGGCGACCAGCATCAGCCACACCATGGAGACCGGGATGAGGACCTTCCAGCCCAGCTTCATGAACTGGTCGTAGCGCACCCGTGGGAGCGTGCCGCGCAGCCAGACGAAGAGGAACAGGCAGACGAGCACCTTGGCGGTGAACCAGAGCATCGGCCACCAGCCGGTGTTGGCGCCCTCCCACACCGTGCTGAGCGGCGCGGGCGCGCGCCAGCCGCCGAGGAAGAGCGTGACGGCCACGGCGGACAGCGTCACCATGTGCACGTACTCGGAGAGCATGAACATCGCGAACTTGATCGACGAGTACTCGGTGGAGTACCCGGAGACCAGGTCGCCCTCGGACTCCGGCATGTCGAAGGGCAGCCGGTGCGCCTCGCCGACCATCGCGATGAGGTAGACGAGGAACGAGACCGGCAGCAGCACCGCGAACCAGCGGTCGTCCTGGGCCGCGACGATCTCCGAGGTCGACAGCGACCCGGAGTAGAGGAACACCGCGGCGAACGACAGGCCCATCGCGACCTCGTACGAGATCACCTGGGCCGTCGCGCGGACGCCGCCGAGCAGCGGGTACGTCGAGTTGGACGCCCAGCCGGCGAGGACGACGCCGTAGGCGGCGATGGAGGCGGTGGCCAGCACGTACAGCATGGCGACCGGGAGGTCGGTCAGCTGCAGTGCGGTGCGCTCGCCGAAGATCGACACCTGGTTGTCGGCGGGGCCGAAGGGGATGACCGCGATGGCCATGAAGGCGGGGATGACGGCCAGCAGGGGCGCCAGGATGTAGACCGCCTTGTCGGCGCCCTTGACGATGATGTCCTCTTTGAACATCAGCTTCACGCCGTCGGCGAGCGACTGCAGCAGGCCCCAGGGGCCGTGCCGGTTCGGGCCGATGCGCAGCTGCATCCAGCCCAGGACCTTGCGCTCGAAGACGATCGCGACGAGGACCGTCACCATCAGGAACGCAAAGCAGAAGACCGCCTTGAGGAGGATCAGCCACCAGGGGTCGCCCCCGAAGAAGCTGAGGTCCTCCGCGGCGAGGACGCTCGCGCCGTGCGCCGCGGGTGCGCTAGCGATCACCGTCGTGCCTCCGTCGTGTACGCAGCCGGGCAGGTTCGCGTCCGCATCGCAGTCACGCTTCGACCTCCTTGGATACGGCGGAAACCTGGACCAGGTCGCCGGGGTTCGCGCCCGTGGCCGCCGCCACGCCCGGGGCCGTCGACTGCAGCGGCAGCCAGACGACCTGGTCGGGCAGGTCC
>NZ_JACBXC010000470.1 GCF_013870535.1 Streptomyces phytophilus
ACCGCCCCGCCGCCGTCCCCGCCGCCGCCTCCGGCTCCGTACCCGAAGACCTCCGCGACCCCCGCGACCTCGGCGCCCACGTCTTCCGCGGCCGGGCCTTCGACACCTGCCACACCCCCTCCCGCGCCGCCATGTCCGCCTGGCGCGCCTCCCCCTACCGCGCCGTCGGCGTCTACTTCGCCGGCCGCGGCCGCGCCTGCGCCGAGCAGCCGCACCTCACCGCCTCCTGGCTCCGCGACGTCCACCGCATGGGCTGGCGCGTCCTCCCCCTCTACGTCGGCTCCCAGTCCCCCTGCGTCACCGCCGGCAACAAGCACCACGTACGCATCGACTCCGCCCGCCCCCGCGGCCAGGGCCGCGCCGAGGCCCGCGACGCCGTGCGCAGCGCCCGCGCGCTCGGCATGGTCGCGCGCAGCGCGGTCTACCTCGACATCGAGCACTTCCGCGGCTCCGCCGCCTGCGAGCGCACGACGCTCGCGTACATCCGCGCGTGGAACGAGGAGGTGCGCCGCCTCGGCTGGTTCCCCGGGCTCTACAGCAGCGCGAACTCGGGGATCCGCGCGATCGAGCAGGCCCGCCGCGCCGGACGGGACGGCATGCCGTCCGCGATCTGGGTGGCCCGCTGGCGCACCAGGCCGTCGCTGTACGGTGAGCCGCACGTCGACCCCGCCGCCTGGCGGCCGCACCGCCGGCTCCACCAGTACGCGGGCATGGTCGAGGAGCGGCACGGCGGCAAGCGGATCGTCGTCGACCGCAACGTCGTGGACGCGCCGGTCGCGATCATGGGACCCCGGACGTAGTACCCCGAAGGGTCGGCCGGCCGCCCCTCCACCTACGGGAGGTCCGGTCGGCTCGGCACCTACTCCCTCGGGTGGAGCCAGCATCGCGACCTCCGGCCGATCCGCCGACCCGGGTACCGCTCCTAGCGTGGAGCCATGTCCACAGCCAGCACCACCGACGCCCCCGTGGCGGCGGCCACCGCGCGACCGCCCCTTCCGACCTTCGCGGCGTACGTGCACCTGCGGGGGCCGGTGCTGCTGCGCACCGCGCGCTCCCTGACCACCAGCCCGTGGGACGCCGAGGACCTGCTGCAGACCGCGCTGGCGCAGACGTACCTGGCCTGGGACCGGATCGAGGACCCGCGCGCCGTCGACGGCTACGTACGCCGCGCGCTGCTCAACACCCGCACCTCGCAGTGGCGCAAGCGCCGCGTCGACGAGTACGCAGCGGGCGACGACCTCCCCGAGCCCGCCCCCGTGCCGGGCCCCGACCCGGCGGAGCACCAGGCGATGCGCGACGCGCTGTGGCGCGCGGTGCTGCGGCTGCCGGAGCGGCAGCGGGCGATGGTGGTGCTGCGGTACTACGAGGACCTGAGCGAGGCGCAGACCGCGGCCGTGCTGGGGGTGTCGGTCGGGACGGTGAAGAGCGCGGTCTCGCGGGCGCTGGCGAAGCTCCGGGAGGACACCGGGCTGGGGGAGATGGCGCAGGCGGCCTAGGGGTCGCGCGGCTTGCGCGCCCTGCCCGAGCGGGTCGTCCGCAGGTCTTCCCGACGTCTTCCCGACGTCTTCCCGACGTCCTCCCCAGGTCTTGCCCCACGGCTTCCGCGGCGCTTTTCACGGGTGCGCGGGGGCGTGCAGACAGCCCCTCCCGAGGTAGTGACAAGGGGCCCGGTCACCAGCAGAATCAGCGCCACCGTCTACTGGCGCGTAGCCGCTGCGTGTCTCTGCGTGTCTGACCCCCGGGAGGCCCTCCGTGCTGAGCACGATGCAGGACGTACCGCTGACCATCTCGCGGATCGTGACCCACGGTTCGACCGTCCACGGCTCCGCGCGGGTCCTCACCTGGACCGGATCCGGCGAGCCGCCGCGGACCAGGACCTACGCCGAAGTCGGCGCCCGCGCCGCGCAGCTCGCGCACGCGCTCCGCGACGAGCTGGGCGTACGGCAGCAGGAGCCCGTCGGCACCCTCATGTGGAACAACGCCGAGCACCTGGAGGCGTACCTCGCGCTGCCCGCCATGGGCTCCGTACTCCACACCCTCAACCTGCGGCTCGACCCGCGCCAGCTCGTCTGGATCGTCAACCACGCCCGCGACCGCGTCATCCTCACCAACGGCACCCTCCTCCCCCTCCTCGCCCCGCTGCTGCCGCAGCTGCCCGCGGTCGAGCACATCGTCGTCGCCGGCCCCGGCGACCGCGCGCTCCTCGACGGCACCCGTGCCGCGATCCACGACTACGACGAACTCCTCGCCGGCCGCCCCGAGTCGTACGACTGGGCCGTCCTCGACGAACGCGAGGCCGCCGCCCTCTGCTACACCTCCGGCACCACCGGCGACCCCAAGGGCACCCTCTACAGCCACCGCTCCGTCTACCTGCACTCCCTCGGCGTGCTGGCCGCCGAGTCCTTCGGCATCACCGTCCACGACCTCGCGCTGCCGATCGTGCCGATGTTCCACGTCAACGCCTGGGGACTGCCGCACGCCGCCTTCATGGCCGGTACGTCCCTGCTGATGCCCGACCGCTTCCTCCAGCCCGGCCCGATCGCCGAGATGATGGAGACCTGCCGGCCCACCATCAGCGGCGCCGTCCCCACCATCTGGCAGGCCCTCCTCAACGAACTCGACGCCCACCCCCGCGACGTCTCCTCCCTGCGCACCGCCATCATCGGCGGCTCCGCCTGCCCGGCCCAGCTCATGCAGGGCTTCCAGGAGCGGCACGGCATCCGCGTCGTCCAGGCGTGGGGCATGACGGAGACCTCGCCGCTGGGCTGCATCGCGCACCCGCCGCCGGGGCTCGAACCGGCGGAGGAGTACCCGTACCGGCTGAAGCAGGGGCGCTTCCCCGCGACCGTGGAGGCGCGGCTGCGCGGCCCGGACGGGAACCTGCTGCCGAAGGACGGGGAGTCGGCGGGGGAGCTGGAGGTACGCGGGCCGTGGATCACGGGCGCGTACTACGGCGGCGCGGACGGGGAGCCGTTCCGGCCGGACGACAAGTTCAGCGAGGACGGCTGGCTGCGCACCGGCGACGTCGGCACGGTCACGGCCGACGGCTATCTGACGCTGACGGACCGGTCGAAGGACGTCATCAAGTCGGGCGGCGAGTGGATCTCGTCGATGGAGCTGGAGAACCACCTGATGGCCCACCCCGACGTCGCGGAGGCGGCGGTCATCGCCGTACCGGACGAGAAGTGGGAGGAACGGCCGCTGGCGGCGGTGGTGGTGCGGGAGGGGGCGGAGGTGTCGTACGAGGAGCTGCGGCTGTATCTGGGGGAGCGGATCGCGAAGTGGCAGCTGCCGGAGCGGTGGGCGCAGATCGGGGAGGTGCCGAAGACGAGCGTGGGGAAGTTCGACAAGAAGGTGCTGCGGAGGCGGTACGCGGACGGGGAGCTGACGGTGACGCGGCTGTGACCCGCAGGTGAAGACGCGGCACGGCGTGCGGGCCCGGTCGTGGCTCTGGCGCCGTGCCGTCTCCGCAGTGTCGTTTCTGCCGGGTCGTTCCCGGCGATTTCGTCTCCGCCGTGCCCGCTTACGCCATGCCGCGTACGCCGTGTGGAGTGAGCTGTGCCGCTTACGTCGTGCCGATCTTGGCCAGCAGGTCGACGATCCGGTTCTGCACCTCCGCGCTCGTCGACCGCTCCGCCAGGAACAGCACCGTCTCCCCCGAGCGCAGCCGCGGCAGTTCGGCGCGGTTGATGTCCACGGCCGTGTACACCACCATCGGCATCCGGTTGAGCATCCCGTTCGCGTTCAGCCAGTCCACGATGCCCGTACGCCGGCGGCGGATCCGCATCAGGTCCATCACGACCAGGTTCGGCCGGAAGCGCGTCGCCAGGTCCACCGCCGCCTCGTCCGACGTGGCGTGCATGACCTGCATCCCGCGCCGCTCCAGCGTCGCCGCCAGCGCGTCCGCGATGTCGGGGTTCTCCTCGAAGAGGAGCACGCGGGGCGGGTGCTGCTCGCTGTCGCGCGGCGCCAGCGCCTTCAGCAGCACCGCCGGGTCCGCCCCGTACGCCGCCTCCCGCGTCGCCTGCCCGAGCCCGGCCGTCACCAGCACCGGTACGGACGCCGCCACCGCCGCCTTCCGCAGCGACTGGAGCGCGGTGCGGGTGATCGGGCCGGTCAGCGGGTCCACGAAGAGACCTGCGGGGGAGACGGAGATCTGCGCGTCCAGCTCCTCGCGGGAGTGGACCACGACGGGGCGGTAGTTGCGCGCGGTCAGCGCCTGCTGCGTCGCGGCGTCGGGCTCGGGCCAGACGAGCAGCCGGCGCGGGTTGTCCAGCGGCTCGGGCGGCATCTCGTCGTCGAGCCGCAGCG
>NZ_JACBXC010000471.1 GCF_013870535.1 Streptomyces phytophilus
AGGCGAGCGGGCGGTTGCCCGCGGTGTCGAGCACGATGTCGTAGCGGCCGGTGCCGGCGGTGACGTCCCGCTCGGTGTAGTCGACGACGTGGTCCGCGCCGAGCGAGCGGACCAGTTCGGTCTTGTCCGTGCCGCAGACGCCGGTGACCTCCGCCCCCCGCGCCTTGGCGAGCTGCACGGCGAACGTGCCGACGCCGCCGCCGGCGCCGAGCACCAGCACGTGCCCGCCCGTCCGCAGCCCGCCCGCGTCGCGCAGCGCGCGCAGCGCGGTGACGGCGGAGGTGGGCGCGGCCGCCGCGGCGTCGAAGTCCACGTCCGCCGGCTTGGCCGCGAACATGTCCGCGGCGCCGCGGCAGTACTCCGCGAAGGTCCCGCCGCTGCCCACGCCGAACACGTCGTCGCCCGGCGCGAAGCGGGTGACGCCCGCGCCGACCGCCTCGACGGTCCCGGCGGCGTCCCAGCCGCGCACCCGCTCCTTCGGCCTGCGCAGGCCGAAGCCCATCAGGCGCATCATGTACGGCAGTCCGGCCATCAGGTGCCACACGCCGGGGTCGACGCCGGCCGCCCGCACCCGTACGACGATCTCGCCCGCGCCCGGTTCCGGCCGTTCGATCTCCGCCGCCCGCAGCACCCCGGCCGGGCCGTAGCGGTCCTGCACGATCGCCTTCATGGGGCCCCTCCTGGAGGTGGGGTGCCAGCATCCCGCTCCGGGCGCGGCCCGGACAGGTCCGAAGGGCCTATTGCGCGGCCGGGTCCTGGCCGGCGGGGTCCGTCAGCGCGGCCAGGCCCCGGGTCAGCAGGGTGGCGAACGCCGCCGCCCACGCGGCCGTCACCGGCTCCGCGCTGACCAGCAGCCGGTGCAGCACGGCGCCGGCGATCACGTCGAAGACCATGTCCGCGTTGCGCTCCGCCGCCGCCGCGTCCGGCTCCGCCGGCAGTTCCCCGCGCGTCTGCGCCCGTTCGCGGCCCTGCCGCACCAGGTGCTTCTGCCGCGCCACGATCGAGACCCGGATCCGCTCGCGCAGCGCCGCGTCGTGCGCCGCCTCCGCCAGCACCGCCATCAGCGCGCCGCGCGTACGCGGCTCCCGCAGCAGCCCGGCGAACTGGAGCACCACGTCCTCCACGTCCCGCGCCAGGCTGCCGTGGTCCGGCAGCCGCAGCGAGTCGAAGAGGTCGGCGAGCGCGTCCAGGACGAGTTCGTTCTTGCCCGGCCAGCGCCGGTAGAGCGTGGTCTTCGCCACTCCCGCGCGGGCCGCGACGCCGCCGAGGGTCACCCCGGCCCAGCCCGACTCGGCGATCGCGGCCCGGGCGGCGTCCAGGATCGCCCGGTCCGCGGTCGCGCTGCGGGGGCGGCCCGGGCGCCGGGCGGAGGGGGTCTCGTGGCTCATGAGCTGGACCTTATCCCTTCTCCCCGCCGCGGTTTCCGGGTTACGCTACGGCCCGTAGCGTAAGTCACCCCCGAGCGGCCGGTGTCTTCTGCTGCACCTTGGAACCCGCCCGGGACGAACCCTTCCGGGCGGGTTCGCCGAGTCATCCGCGGCCCGTCAGTTCAATGCACCGCGCGAAGGGGGGAGGATAGGGCGTATGCAGCCACGCAACATGTCTATGAGCGGAGCGGTCGACCTGGCCGCGGTGAAGGCGGCCGCCGAGGCCAAGGAGAAGGCGGAGGCGGCCCGCGCCCAGGCCGCCCGCGACGGAGTGCCCGCGTCCGGCGCCGGTTCGCTGGTCATCGATGTCGACGAGGCCGGCTTCCAGGAGGAGGTCCTCCAGCGCTCCACCGAGGTCCCGGTCGTCGTCGACTTCTGGGCCGAGTGGTGCCAGCCGTGCAAGCAGCTCAGCCCGCTGCTGGAGCGGCTGACGCAGGAGTACGCCGGCCGGTTCGTGCTTGCCAAGATCGACGTGGACGCCAACCAGATGCTGTTCCAGCAGTTCGGCGTCCAGTCCATCCCGGCGGTCTTCGCCGTCGTCGGCGGGCAGGCCATCCCGCTGTTCCAGGGCGCCGCCCCCGAACCGCAGATCCGCCAGGTGCTGGACGAGCTGATCAAGGTCGCCGAGCAGCAGTTCGGCATCGTCGGCCGGCCGGTGGCCGGCGAGGACGCCGCGGCCGGCGAGGAGGACGCGGCCGAGCAGGAGGCGGCGGAGCCGGCCGGCCCGTACGACAGCGCGCTGGCGGCGGCCGGCGACGCGCTGGACCGGGGGGACCTGGGCGGCGCGATCCAGGCGTACCAGAACGTGCTGTCCGACGACCCGGGCAACGTGGAGGCCACGCTGGGCCTGGCGCAGGCGGAGCTGCTGCGCCGCGTGGAGGGGCTCGACCCCGCCGCCGCGCGCAAGGAGGCGGCGGACCACCCCGCGGACGTCGAGGCGCAGATCCGGGTCGCCGACCTGGACCTGGTCGGCGGGCACGTCGAGGACGCGTTCGGCCGGCTCGTCGACACCGTGGCGCGGACCGCGGGCGAGGACCGGCAGGCCGCGCGGGTGCGGCTGCTGGAGCTGTTCGAGGTCGTCGGCGGCGACGATCCGCGGGTGGTCGCGGGGCGGCAGGCGCTGGCCCGCGTGCTGTTCTGAGCAGAGGTCGACCCAGGGTGACAGCCCCTGCCGCTTTGCCAAAAATTGACTGTGAGCAGGGCTGTTACTCGCAGTAACTGACGTGCAGTCAGATGACCGTCTTTGTCGTGCTTTCTCGTCGGGTACGTCCGCGCCGGGCGGCGACCCTGGGTGCAGGATCCGGCCACTGTGGCCGGATCTGCGTCACCCTCGCGTTACCCGTTGGTAACGAACCCCTTGTGCGCCCCCCTTCCGATGGACCACGATCGCCATCCGGACAGGGGGGTTCCCCGTTTCCGCGGACCGTTCCCGCGGGCCGGAGCCTGTCCGGACAACGAGTCGCTCGGGGGTAACGCCCCCTTCGACGCAGCGCGTCCGCCGCCCGTACCCCGGACCCGCAGAGCCGCGCCCGCGTGCGCGTGCGGATCCTCCTCGCTCCCGAGGACCGGCCCACGGGTCCAGGACGTACGTCCGAGAAGGAGGAAAGCATGGAGTCCCAGGCACGTGGTGGGACCAGGTGGAAGCGGTTCGCCGTGGTCATGGTGCCGAGCCTGGCGGCGACCGCCGCGATCGGCGTGGCGCTGAGCCAGGGCGCGCTGGCGGCGTCGTTCAGCGTGTCGGGCCAGGAGTTCAAGGTCACGGCGGACCGGCTGGAGGGCACCGGCTTCGTCCAGTACGGGGGTGTCGACAGCGGTCACGACCTGGAAGGCAACGAGGCCACGCGACCGGTGGCGATCTCCGCGTTCAAGGACGCGAAGATCAACGGTATGTGCCAGTCGGTCGTCACGCCCGACGTCCCGCTCATCGGCTCGGTCAGCCTCGTGCTGACGGCCGGTGACGACAAGCCGGTGGAGGCCAAGAACCTCTACATCGACATCGCGCAGCTCGACGCCGACGCGACGTTCGAGAACATCAACATCGGTGTGGCCGCCGGGTCCAGCACCAAGGGACCGGGCATCGGCAAGGGCGACAAGGCCGACCCGAACGGGTTCGCGCAGGAGGCCGACAAGGCCATCCTCACCGACGTGAAGCAGACCGCCTGGGCCACCAGCGCCGGCACCTTCAAGCTGAGCGGGCTCAGCATGAAGCTGCACAAGGGCGTCAAAGAGTGCTTCTGACCACGCACTCGGCCGGCGGGGAGGCGCGTACCGCTCCCCGCCGGACCCCCCTCTGACTGAACCGCACTGCCGTACCGGGGAGCTGTATTCATGAGCGCCGAGTTGCCGGACCTGCTGCACCGTCTGAACACCTGGCGGCTGCGATTCCGCGCCTGGCGCGGCTCCCGTCCGTTCTGGGCGGGTCTGCTGACCATCGCGGGCGGCGTGCCGATCGGCGCGCTGCCGTACTACAACATCAAGCTCGGCAACCTCAGCCTGCAGATGGCGACGCAGGCGGGGGCCGGCGGCCTGATCATCGGCGTGCTGCTGGTGACACTCGGGCTGACCATGTGGTTCCACTCCGTCGTCCGGGTGTTCGCGGGCGTCGCCTCCATCGTGCTGGCACTGGTGTCGATCCCGGTGTCCAACTTCGGCGGGCTGCTGGTGGGTTTCCTGCTGTCGATGACCGGCGGGGCGCTGGCCGTCTCCTGGGCACCGGCGGAGCCGTCGGCCGCCGATGCCGAGGAGACGGGGGACGCGACCGGCGCCTCCGACTCCGGGGACGAGGCCGCGGCCGGCGACGAGGACGCGAAGAGAGCCGGCGTCGACGCGATCGGCGTGGACGTCCTGGAGGAGATCGACGGCGGGAGGCACCGTGCTGCCG
>NZ_JACBXC010000472.1 GCF_013870535.1 Streptomyces phytophilus
AGGTCGCGTGCGTGTCGGTGATGACCTGCGTCGCCGTACGCCCCGAGCGGGCCTGGATCGCGGCGATCTCCAGCGTCTGGTCCGGGTGGCCGAGGGCGGCCGCGGCCCGCCGGTGGTTGGGCCCGCTGAGCAGGTAGTCGGCGGCGATGTCCGCCGCGCCCACCCCGGCGAGCGCCAGCAGGACGAACGAGGCGAAGCCGGTGCGGTCCCGGCCCGCCGTGCAGTGCACCACGACGCCGCCCGGCGGTGCCGCGGCGACCTCGCGGACGACGGCCGCCGCCACCTTCGGGACGTACTCCAGGTACGCGGCCCAGGTCAGCGGGGTCCCCTCCAGGTGGCCCCACTCCCGCCACCAGCGCACGTTGCCCGCCAGCTCGTCCACGGGCACCCGGACCAGACCGATCGTCTCCGGGCGCGGCAGCCGCGGCCGGTGGTCGATGCCGTTGCGCAGGTCGACCACGGTGCGGATGCCGTGGTCGGCGACGGCGGCCCAGCCCGCCGCGGTCAGCCCGTCCAGGTTGTCGGCGCGCACCAGCGCGCCGCGCCGGGTGCGGTGGCCGCCGGCCGCGGCCAGCCCGCCGAGGTCGCGTACGTTGAAGCAGCCGTCCCAGTCGAGCTCACGTGCGGCCCGTGCAGCCATCGGGCTCCCCCCTCGATGATCGACTTCCGGTCGCCCCCTCAGACGCGGTTGCGGGTGCAACGGTTCCGAGCGGGACGACCGGCGGCCTGCGGGCGGGGGTGCGTCAGTTCACGTCGTCGGGGTTGTCGCCGATGCGGTTGCCCGCCTCCAGGCCCGCGACGGCGGCCATGTCGGCGTCGTCCAATTCGAAGCCGAAGACGTCGATGTTCTCCCGGATCCGCGACGGCGTGACGGACTTGGGGATGACCACGTTGCCCAGTTGCAGATGCCAGCGCAGCGCGACCTGTGCCGGGCTGCGGCCGTGCTTGTCGCCCAGCTCCCGCAGCACGGGGTCGTCCAGCAGTCCCTTGCCCTGGCCCAGCGGCGACCACGCCTCGGTGGCGATGTGGTGCGCGGCGTGGAAGGCGCGCACGTCGGCCTGGGCGAAGTCCGGGTGCAGCTCGACCTGGTTCAGCACGGGCGCGACGGAGCCCTCGTCCAGGACCCGCTGCAGATGGGCCGGCTGGAAGTTGGAGACGCCGATGGCGCGGGCGCGCCCGTCCGCGTAGACCTTCTCCAGGGCCCGCCAGGTCTCCAGGTACTTGTCCTTGGCCGGCGCCGGCCAGTGGATCAGGTACAGGTCGACGTGGTCCAGGCCCAGCCGGCGCAGCGACTCGTCGAAGGCGCGCAGGGCGGCGTCGTAGCCGTGGTCGGAGTTCCACAGCTTGGTGGTGACGAACAGCTCCTCGCGCGGGACGCCGGACTCGGCGAGGGCCTTGCCCGTGCCCTCCTCGTTCCCGTAGATGGCGGCGGTGTCGATGCTCCGGTAACCGGCGTCGAGCGCGGTGCGCACGGCGGTCTCGGCCTCCGCGTCGGGCACCTGCCAGACGCCGAAGCCGAGCTGCGGCATCGCGACGCCGTTGTTGAGGGTGATGGTCGGAACGTTGCTCACGTGGGATGCATCCCTCTTCGTCGAAAAAGTTCGTACAGGCGGTTCGCCTCCCGACGCTAACCGCGATCGCCCGCCACGGCATTCCCTCGAACACCATCCGGACCGGGCCTATGTCTGGTAGAGAGCCTCGACCTCGTTGGCGTACGCCATCTCGATCGCCTTCCGCTTCAGCTTGAGCGACGGCGTCAGCAGCCCGTGCTCCTCGGTGAACTGCACGGCCAGTATCCGGAACGTCCGGATCGACTCCGGCGGCGACACCTGCGTGTTCGCCGCCACCACCGCACGCCGGATCTCGGCCTCCAGCTCCCGGTCCCGGACCAGCTCGGACGGCGTCATCGACGGCCGGCCGCGCATGAGCTGCCAGTGCGCGACGCCGTCCGGGTCCAGAGTGACCAGCGCCGCCACGTACGGCCGGTCGTTGCCGACCGCCAGGCACTGCGAGACCAGCGGATGCGCCCGCACCCGCTCCTCCAGCGGCACCGGCGAGACGCTCTTGCCGTTCGACGTCACCAGCAGCTCCTTCTTCCTGCCGGTGATCGTCAGATAGCCGTCCTCGTCGAGGCTGCCCAGGTCGCCGGTGGCCAGCCAGCCGTCGCGCAGCGCGTGCGCGGCGCCGGGGCGGTCGCCGACGTAGCCGGTGAAGACCTGCGGGCCGTGCAGCCAGACCTCGTCGTCGGGGGCGAGGTAGACGGTGATGCCGGGGATGGGGATGCCGACGGTGCCGTAGCGGGGGCGCTCGGGCGGGTTGGCGACCGCGGCGGCGGTGGTCTCCGTCAGGCCGTAGCCCTCGATGACCGTGATGCCCGCGCCCGCGAAGAACAGCCCGAGCCGGCGCTGCATCGCCGACCCGCCGGAGAACACGAAGCGCGTCCGGCCGCCGAGCGCCGCGCGCATCTTGGCGTAGACCAGCCTGTCGAACACCTGGTGCTCCACCCGCAGCGCCGGTCCCGGCCCGCGGCCCGCGTCGAAGGACGACTCCTCACGCGCCTCGGCGTGCCGGACGGCGACGTCCGCGGCCTTGTCGAAGACGGCGAGCCGGCCCTCGGTCTCGGCCTTGCGGCGGGCGGCGGCGTAGATCTTCTCGAAGATGTGCGGTACGGCCAGGATGAGGCTGGGCCGGAACGCCGTGAGGTCGGCGAGCAGCACGGGCGCCGACGGATCCGGCTGGTGGCCGAGCTTGACCCCGCCGCGGACCGCGGTGACCTGGATCATCCGGCCGAAGACGTGCGCGAGGGGGAGGAAGAGCAGGGTGGCGGCGGGCTCGCCCTGGTGCGGGCGGAAGAGGGCCTCGTAGCGCAGCAGGATGTTGTCGGCCTCGGCCATGAAGTTGGCGTGGGTCAGCTCGCAGCCGCGGGGGCGGCCGGTGGTGCCGGAGGTGTAGATCACGGTGGCGGGGGAGTCCGGGGTGACGGCGAGGCGGTGCCGCTCGACCACGTCGTCGTCGAGGTGCGCGCCGGCGGCCGTCAGCTCGTCGATGGCGCCGTCGTCGATCTGCCAGAGCATCTTGAGCCGGGGCAGCTTGTCGATGACGGAGCCGACGGTCATCGCGTGGTCCGCTTGCTCGACCACGCAGGCCACGGCGCCGGCGTCGTGCAGCATCCAGTACGCCTGGTCGGGCGCGGAGGTCGGGTAGACGGGCACGGCCTGGGCGCCGATCGACCAGAGCGCGAAGTCCAGTTGGGTCCACTCGTACCGCGTCCTGCACATGATCCCCACGCGGTCGCCGAACCGCAGTCCCGCGGCCAGCAGCCCCTTGGCGAGGGCGAGCACCTCGTTGCGGAACGTCCCGATCGTCACGTCCCGCCAGCGGCCGTCGACCTTGCGGGCGAAGGCGATCTGCCCGGGATCCTGCGCGGCCCGCTGGAAGACCGCGTCCGCCAGCCCCCCCGACTTCGGTGCGTCTGCCAGGGGAGGCACGGTGAACTCGCGCAACGGCTTTCTCTCCTCAGACGGTGGGGCGCCCGGCGCGGCGACCGTACCCGAGGAGGCCGCTGATCTGCGGTCCTCCATCACCTCTGCACGGAACCTCTGCGAGGGGCGCACGTCGGCGGGCCGGCTGGAAAGGGTGGCGGGTCCAGCATGGCGCGGCGGGCGGGGGCGCGGGGCGGGGACGGGGAAAGTGCGGGGGCCCGGTCCGTACGCCGCGGGTGGCGACGCCGTACGAACCGGGCCCTGCTGCTCCTGCTCCGCCGCTCCCCTCTCCCCTCTCCCCTCTCCCCTCTCCCCTCTCCGCTCTCCGTTCTTCCCTCTCCGCTTCCCCGCTTCCCCGCTACAGCGCCCCCGCGTCCCGGGCCGACCACAGCGACGGGTACAGCGGCCGGAAGCCCAGCTCCGCGCGGATCCGCGCGTTCGACACCACCCCGTGCCACGGGTCGTCCGCCGCGCGCTCCGCCATCCCCTCCGGGACCTCCGCGCCGACCAGGTGCAGCAGCTCCAGCGCGCTGACCGGCGCGTCGTCGGCGACGTTGTACACCCGCCCGGCGCGGCCGGGAGTGCGCAGCACCCGCCACAGGGCCTGCGCGACGTCCGCCTGGTGCACCAGCTGGATCCGCTGGTGCGCGGCCATGTGCGGGGTCCAGCGCAGCGACGCCTCGATGTGCCCGTCGCCCTCCCCGTAGACGAACGCCAGCCGCGCGACGCGCACGTCGAGGCCCCGCTCGCGATGGAGCGCGAGCAGCCCCTGCTCCGCGGCGGTCTTCGACCGCGGGTACGCGCCGGCCAGCGGGCCG
>NZ_JACBXC010000473.1 GCF_013870535.1 Streptomyces phytophilus
CGCCGCGGTGTTCGCGGCGCCGAGCAGGCCGCCGAGCCAGCTCCGGTACGCGTCCGCCTCGGCGGCGTAGCCGAGGTCCAGGAGGGCGCGTACCGACAGGGAGGCGTCGCGGATCCAGGTGTAGCGGTAGTCCCAGTTGCGCTCGCCGCCGATCTGCTCGGGCAGCCCCATGGTGGCGGCGGCCACGGGCGCGCCGGTCGGGGCGTACGTGAGCAGCTTCAGCGTGATCGCGGAGCGGGTGACGACCTCGCGCCAGCGGCCGCGGTACGTGCAGCGGGCGGTCCAGCGGTGCCAGTAGGCCCGCACCTTGTTCAGCTCCCGGTGCACGTCCCGCTCGTACGCGCCCGGCGGCGGCTCCGCGCCGGGGGCGCACACCGTGAACACCGCGGCGGCGGAGCGGCCCGGCGCCAGGTCCAGCACGGCGCGCACGTCGTCGCCCGCGCGGGTCAGCGCGCCGGCCGGACCGAGCAGCTGGAGGTGGCCGTCGGCGGTGGCGGCGCGGAAGCGGGCGGTGCCGCCGTCGAGTTCGAGCCGGTGCGGATCGCGGCCGTAGTCGAAGCGGGGGCTGCAGTCGAGCGTGAAGCGCATCCGGCCGCGCAGGGCCCGTACGAGCCGGATCACCCGGTGGGTGTCCGTGGGCTTCTCCGGCCGGTCCACCGGCATGAAGTCCAGCACCTCGCCGATGCCCTCCGTGGACAGGAAGCGCGTGACCAGGACGGCGGTGCCCGGCAGGTAGATCTGGCGGGGGACGGCGTCGGGGGCGTCGGCGGTGATCGCGAAGCGCCCGCCGCGCTCGTCGTCGAGGAGCGCGCCGAAGACGCTGGGGGAGTCGAAGCGCGGCGTGCACAGCCAGTCGACCACGCCCTCGGCGGAGACCAGCGCGACGGTCTGCAGGTCTCCGATGATGCCGTGGTCCGCGATCGGCGGGTACGGGGCCGGGGTCACGACGGCACTTCCTTCCCCTGGCGACGGCGATACGACGACTCTCCCGCCCCCCGCGCGCGACGGCTGCCGCGGCGCGGCCATTCGGGTGCTGCGGGCCGGGCCGGCTCTACGGCTCCCGGTACACCTTGTAGTTCGCGGCCTGCGCCCGGGGGCGTACGACGAGGAGGTCGACGTTGACGTGCGCCGGGCGGGTCACCGCCCAGGTGATCGTGTCCGCCACGTCCTCCGACGTCAGCGGTTCCTTCACGCCCGCGTACACGGCGGCGGCCTTCGCCTCGTCACCGCGCATCCGCGTCACCGCGAAGCCCTCGGTGCGGGTCATCCCGGGGGCGATCTCGATGACCCGTACGGGCCGGCCGTTCAGCTCCAGCCGCAGCGTGGCGGCGATGCTGTGCTCGGCGAACTTCGCGGCGACGTAGCCCCCGCCGCCCTCGTACACGGCGTGGCCCGCGGTGGAGGTGACGATCACGACCGTGCCGTCGCCGGAGGCGACGAGGGCGGGCAGCAGCGCCTGCGTGAGGTGGAGCGTGCCGATGACGTTCACCTCGTACATCGCCCGCCAGTCGGCCGGGTCGCCGGACTCGACCTGCTCGGTGCCGAGGGCGCCGCCGGCGTTGTTGACGAGCACGTCGCAGCTGTCGAGGGACGCGGCGAAGGCGTCCACGGCGGCGCGGTCGGTGACGTCCAGGGCGTACGGGGTGGCCGCGTGCCCGGCGGCGGTCAGCTCGGCCGCGAGCGCGTCTATACGGTCCTTGCGGCGGGCGGTCAGGACGACATGGTGGCCGGCGGCGGCGAGCTGGCGGGCCGTGGCCGCGCCGATGCCGCTGCTCGCTCCGGTGACGACTGCGGTAGGCATACGGCCCAGGATAAGCAGGTGGGGTGCGGTGGGTGTGGGCTGGGGATTCCAGGTGAGTACAAGGTTCCGCCCAGGTCGGCGGGGGAGTGTGTGGCGTCCGGTGTCCGACGACGGAAGGACCGCACAGATGATCACGCTCCTGGAGCCCGAGACGACCACTGCTGCCGCGACGATGAAGGGCGGTCCGGGTATGGGCACCCGCCGCCCGGCCACGGCGAAGGGCGGCGGTATCGGCGTCGGTACGCGCCGGACGGTGCGCGTGCCCGCCACGGCGAAGGGCGGTATCGGCATCGGTACGCGCCGGACCGAGCGGGTCCCGGCCACGGCGAAGGGCGGCGGTATCGGCGTCGGCTCCCGGCGGCGCTGTGTCCCCGCCGGGGGCGGTCGGGGCTAGTCGGCCGGGCCCGGGGGACGGAGACCACGCATGGCGAAGTCAGCGATCGAGGTCGAGCGGTGGGAAGGGCTGGAGTGCGCGGCCCAGCTCGACATCGTGCTGCCGATGTACAAGTGGATCTGGGTCGAGCCGCCCTACCGCGAAGGCCCCAGGGAGATCGCCGAGTTCGTCGACCGCTTCGCCCAGGAGGTCTTCCTCCCCCGCGCCCGTCTCGTCGTCGCCCGCGTCGACGGGCAGCCCGCGGGCTACGCCTTCGGCTATCCCCTTCCCGCCGACACCGGCTGGTGGAAGGCCATGGACGAGGAGGTGACCCCCGAGTTCGCGACCGAGACCGGCCGCCGCACCCTCGGCATCGTCGAACTCGCCGTACGCGCCGAGCGCAGGCGCCAGGGCATCGCCGCCCGGCTGCACGGGGAACTCCACGCGGGGCTCGGCGTCGAGCGGGTCACGCTCGCGGTGCGTACGGAGGCCGAGGCCGCGCCCGCGCACGCCGCGTACGCCTCCTGGGGCTATCGCCGGGTCGGCCAGTGGCGGCCGGGCGAGGACAAGCCCGTTTCCGACATCATGCTGCTGGCGCTGTGACGGCCGCGGACCCCCGCGACCCACCGCCCCCGGCCGGGCTGCTGCGGGAGCGGGGTTTCCGCCTCTACTGGTCCGCGCACAGCATCTCCCTCATCGGCGACGAGATCACCATCCTCGCGGTCCCCCTCGCCGCCGTGCTGCTGCTCGACGCCGGCCCCGCAGAGATGGGCTGGCTCACCGCCGTCGCCCTGCTGCCGTCCCTCCTGCTGTCCATCCCCGGCGGCGCCTGGGCGGACCGGCAGGCGAACCGGCGCAGGGCGATGATCGTGTCGGACCTCGGCCGGTCCGCCGCCGTCGCCTCCGTGCCCCTCGCGTACGCGATGGACGCGCTGACGATGACGCACCTGTACGTGACCGAGTTCGCCGTCGGCGCCCTCACCGTGCTCTTCCGCGTCTGCAACCACCACGTCTACGCCTCCGTGCTCGCCCCCGATCGCTACGTGGCCGGCAACGCCCTGCTCTCCGGCAGCAGGTCGGCGGCGGCGGTCGCCGGTCCCGGTGCGGGCGGCGCGCTGGTCCAGGTGCTGACCGCCCCGTTCGCGCTGGTGCTCGACGCGGTGACGTATCTGGTGTCGGCCGTGTGCCTGGGGCGCATCCGGGCGACCGAGGCACCGCCCGCACGCCACGGGGGCACGGGCCTGACCGACGGAATCCGCTGGGTGACGGCCAACCGCGACCCCGGCCTGCTCCTCGCCGGGGTTGCGATGCTCAGCCTCTTCAACACGCTCGTCGTGACGCTCTTCGTGCTCTACGCGACCGACGAGCTGGGCCTTTCCCCCGGACTGCTGGGCCTGGTCTTCGCCATGTTCGGGCTCGGCGGCCTGGCCGGGGCGTACCTCGCGCCGCGCGTGGTGCGGCGGATCGGCCTGGGCCCCGCGATCATCGCGGGGTTCGCCGGGTTCAGCCTGCCCCTGCCGCTGGTGCCGCTCGCGGACGGCCCGACGCCGCTGGTGGTCGCGGTGCTGGCCGCCTCGCAGTTCGCGTGCGGCTGCGGCGTCGCCGTGATGGACATCTCGGCGAACAGCTACCTGATCGCCGTCATCCCGCCCACGCTTCGCTCGCGCGTGATGGGCGTGATCCAGACGTCGAACTTCGGCGTACGCCCCGTGGGTGCCGTCCTCGCCGGCACCCTGGGCGCGGCCTTCGGCCTGCGGCCGACCATGTGGATCGGCACCGCGGGCGCGCTGCTGAGCGTGCTGTGGGTCCTGCCGTCCGGGCTGCGGTACGTCATGGCCCTGCCGACGACGCCCGGCACCCCGGCGGACGGCACCCCGGCGGACGGCATACCGGCTGACGGCACCCCGGCGAAGGTGTCCGCGGAGTGACGCGGGTGCGCCCGCGCGCTGCCCCCGCGCGCCCGGCCGTGCACCTGTCCACGACGCGGGACATGCTGCACAGCGGGGGTTCCGGCGTGCAACGCTGTGGGCCTGCGGACAGCGGCCGGAAGGGGTGCCGGATGTATCTGGTGGCGGGTGCGGGCGGCAACGTCGGGTCCGAGGTGGTCAGGGCGCTGGCCGAG
>NZ_JACBXC010000474.1 GCF_013870535.1 Streptomyces phytophilus
CAGCTCGCGCAGCCGGGCGGGGTCGAGCCGGCCGGCCGCGTCGACCGGGACGAGCCGTACGGCGCGGCGGCCGAGCCCGGTGGTGTGCGCGATCTTCAGCCAGGCGAGGTGGCTCTCCGCCGAGGCGTAGAGCACCGGCTGCCCCGGCAGGCCGGTCAGCCCGGTGTCGGCGTAGCCGGGGAAGCGCCGGGTCAGGGCGACGACGACGGCGGTGAGGTTGGCCTCGGCGCCGCCGGTGGTGAAGGAGCCGTCCGCGGCCGGCGGCAGGCCGAGGCGCGCGGCGAGGAAGCGCAGCACGTGCCGCTCGATCTCGACCGCGGCCGGGGCGTGTCCGTAGGCGGCGAGCTGCGGGTTCACCCCGGCGGCGACCAGTTCGCCGGCGACGCCCCACCAGGTGGGCGTCGGTACGAACAGGCCCAGGTAGCGCGGGTGCGTGGCGTGCACCCCCCAGCGGCGCAGCGCCCCGGTCACCTCCGCCAGCAGTTCGCCGGCCGGACGCGGCTCCGCGAAGTCGTGGCCGGCGAGCCACGCGCGGATCCGGTCCGTGCCCGGCTCCGCGGGCGCCACCGGCCCGGCGGCGACCGCCTCCGCGTGCCGTACGACCAGTCCCGCGGCCTCGGCGAGCAGCTCCGCGCCCGCCTCGCCGCCCACGTCCAGCGGCCCCGGTCCGCCGAGCCCGCCGGACGCCTCCTCGACGTCCTCTGCCATGGGGCCCACCCTGGACCACCCGCGGCCGGCCCTCCAGGGCCAAAGCCGGGGCGGACCACAGGACCAAAGGCGGGACCGGCCGCTACGCCCGCTCCCGCCAGCGGTTGGTGATCGGCAGGCGGCGGTCCTTGCCGAAGCCCTTCGGGGAGATCTTCGTGCCCGGCGGGTACTGCCGCCGCTTGTACTCCGCCGTGTCCACCATCCGCAGCACCCGCTCCACCAGCTCCGGGTCGTACCCGCGGGCGACGATCTCCGCGCTGCCGCGGTCGCGGTCGACGTACAGCTCCAGGATCGCGTCGAGCACGTCGTAGTCCGGCAGCGAGTCGGTGTCGAGCTGGTCGGGGCGGAGTTCGGCGCTGGGGGGCTTGGAGATGGAGTTCTCCGGGATCGGCGGGATCTCGTTCCGCTCGGCGGCGGCCGCGTTGCGCCACTTCGCGAGCCGGAAGACGACCGACTTGTAGACGTCCTTGATCGGGCCGTACGCGCCGACCGAGTCGCCGTACAGCGTCGAATAGCCCACGGCCAGCTCGCTCTTGTTGCCGGGGGCCAGGACGAGGGGGCCCTCCTGGTTGGAGACGGCCATCAGGAGCGTGCCGCGCAGCCGGGACTGGAGGTTCTCCTCGGCCAGGCCGGTCAGCCCCAGGGACTCCATATAGGCGTCGAACATCGGGCCGATGGGGACGCCGCGCAGGTGCAGCCCGGTGCGGCGGGCGAGTTCCGCGGCGTCGTCGCGGGAGTGCCGCGAGGAGTAGCGCGACGGCATGGAGATGCCGTACACCTGCTCGGCGCCGAGCGCGTCGCAGGCGACGGCGGCGACGAGGGAGGAGTCGATGCCGCCGGACAGGCCGATGAGCACGGAGCGGAAGCCGTTCTTCGTCACGTACGCGCGCAGCCCGGTGACCAGCGCCGTGTACATCTCCTCCTCGTCGCCGAGGCTCTCGGCCACCACCCCCGCGTACCGGCGGGTGTACGGCGCGACGGGCTCGGCGGACAGCGTCACGTGCTCGATGCGCAGCCCGTCGTCGGCGATGCCGGCCGGCGGCTCGGCGGGGGCGGCGGGCAGGTCGAGGTCGACGAGCAGGCACTCCTCGGTGAACTGCGCGGCGCGCGCGACGACCTCGCCGCGCCCGTCGACGACGATCGAGTCGCCGTCGTAGACCAGCTCGTCCTGGCCGCCGGTCATCGCGACGTACGCCGTCGTGCAGCCCGCCTCCTGGGCGCGCTTGCGGACCAGCTCCAGGCGGGTGTCGTCCTTGTTCAGCTCGTACGGCGAGGCGTTGACGGTGACGAGGAGGCCGGCGCCGGCGATCCGCGCGGACGGCACCCGGCCGCCGTCCTGCCACAGGTCCTCGCAGATCGCGAGCGCGACGTCGACGCCGGCGACGCGGACGACGGGCATGGTGTCGCCGGGGACGAAGTAGCGGAACTCGTCGAACACGCCGTAGTTGGGCAGGTGGTGCTTGGCGAAGGTGAGGACGACCTCGCCGCGGTGCAGCACGGCAGCCGCGTCCTTGGGCGAGCCGGCGGGCTGCCCGTAGCGGTGCCGCTCGCCGCTGCGGTCGAGGTACCCGACGAGCACGGGCGTCCCGCCCAGGCCCTCGGCGGCCAGCCGCCCGGCGAGCGCGCGCAGCGCGGCGCAGGACGCCTCGACGAAGGACGAGCGCAGGGCCAGGTCCTCCACGGGGTAGCCGGTGAGCACCATCTCGGGGAAGGCCACGAAGTGCGCGCCGCGGTCGGCCGCGTGCCGGGTCCAGCGGACGACGGCGTCGGCGTTGCCATCGAGGTCGCCGACGGTGGCGTCGATCTGATTCAGCGCGAGGCGAAGTTGAGGCACGGACCCATTTTATCGTCTGTCTGACGCAATACCGTGCCCGGGGCCGGGCGGCCTGCGTCACAGAATGTTCGCCCAGATTTGTGACCCGACCCAGTTCACCGGCAACCGCCGGGTGGGCATCGTGACGCGGGCACCCCGCACCCCTACTCGCCCGTACGCAGCCACCGACACCCCGGACCGGGAGGACCCCCCATGGAGCGCCGCTCGTTTCTCCGCGCAGTGACCGCAGGCACCGGCGCCGTCGCCGTCACCGGCGGACTCTGGCACGCCGCCGCGACCCCGGCGGCGGCAGCCGCGGCGGACAGCCCGTACGGCCCGCTGCTGGCCCCCGACGCCAACGGGCTGGCGCTGCCGCAGGGCTTCACCGGCCGCGTCGTCGCCCGCTCCACCCGCTCCGTCGGCGGCATCACGTGGCACGGCGCCCCGGACGGCGGCGCGTGCTTCGCCGACGGCGACGGCTGGATCTACGTCTCCAACTCCGAACTCCCGCTGATCGGCGGCGCCTCCGCGCTCCGCTTCGGCGCGGACGGCTCGGTGACGGCGGCCCGCCGCATCCTGGACGGCACGAACCTCAACTGCGCGGGCGGGGCGACGCCCTGGAACACGTGGCTGTCGTGCGAGGAGACGTACCGCGGCAAGGTCTACGAGACGGACCCGTACGGCAACCGCTCGGCTTCCTCGTACGGCGCGATGGGCCGCTTCAAGCACGAGGCGGCGGCGTGCGACACGGACCGCCGGGTCGTCTACCTCACGGAGGACGAGGACGACGGCTGCTTCTACCGCTTCACGCCGGCGTCCTGGGGGGCGTGGGGCGCGCTGTCGTCGGGCCGCCTCGACGTGCTGTGCGACGCGGGCGGCGGGGCGGTGGAGTGGCGCGAGGTTCCCGACCCGGACGCGCCGTGGCCGTGGGAGCAGACGCGGGCGCAGGTCGGCGAGGCGCTGCACTTCGACGGCGGCGAGGGCTGCTACTACTCGCCGCAGGCGGGCGTCTGCTACTTCACGACGAAGGGCGACAACCGCGTCTGGGCCTACGACGCGGGCGCCAACGCCCTGGCGGTGGTCTACGACGCGGACGAGCCGCTGGGCACGGTCGACAACATCACGGGCCGCGCGGGCGGCGACCTGTACGTCGCCGAGGACGGCGGCAACATGGAGATCAACATCATCACCCCCGCGGGCACGGTGGCCCCGGTGGTCCGCATCGACGGCCACCCGGAGTCGGAGATCACCGGCCCGGCGTTCTCCCCGGACGGCTCCCGGCTGTACTTCTCGTCGCAGCGGGGCGAAAGCGGCTTCGCGGCCGGCACGGACGGCGTCACGTACGAGGTCCACGGCCCGTTCCGCGCGTAGCCCCCGGCGGGGACCGGGACGCCGGTTCCGGGGGGTCCGGGGGCGAAGCCCCCTGGACCCCCTCCGTGTTTGCCGGATGCCGCCCGAAACGGTGACACCCCGGCCCTTTTCCTGCGGGCGGCCGGGCCCCTCCGGCAGCATCCCGCCCCATGGATGCCGTGCGCGTGGCGCTGTTGCGGGAAGTGCTGGCCGGGACCGAGTGGCCCGGCGCGGCGCGGCGGTTCGCCGGGGTGCTGCGGGGGGCCGTCGAGGCGCAGGGGGGCGGGCTGCTGCTGGTGGGCACCGAGGCGTACGAGCCGTGGCACCTCGCCGCCCACCTCGACGACGAGGCCGTCTGGTCCGGCCTGCCCGCCCTCTCCCCCACCCTCGTACGCCACCGGGTGCCGCGGGCCGGCCCTGC
>NZ_JACBXC010000475.1 GCF_013870535.1 Streptomyces phytophilus
GCCCGCTCCGCACCCCGCACCGCAGACCGGCGCGGGGTGCGCCGTGCCCGTACCGCCTGCCTCACGCGTTCCGCGAGAGCGCCCCTTCCAGAATGTCCAGCCCCTCGGCGAGCAGGTCCTCGCCGATCACCAGCGGCGGCAGGAAGCGCATCACGTTCCCGTACGTCCCGGTGGTCAGCACCAGCAGCCCCTCCGCATGGCACGCCTTGGCCAGCGCCGCGGTCAGCTGCGGGTCGGGGTCCTTCGTCCCCGGCTTGACCAGCTCGATGGCAAGCATCGCACCCCGCCCGCGCACCTCGCCGATGGCGTCGTGCTTCTGCTGGAGCTCCAGCAGCCGGCTCTTCATGATCTCCTCGATGCGCCGGGCCTTCGCGTTCAGGTCCAGCTCGCGCATCGTCTCGATGGCGCCGAGCGCGGCGGCGCACGCCACCGGGTTGCCGCCGTACGTGCCGCCGAGGCCGCCGACGTGCGGGGCGTCCATGATCTCCGCGCGGCCGGTGACCGCGGCCAGCGGCAGCCCGCCGGCGATGCCCTTGGCGGTGGTGATGAGGTCGGGGACGACGCCCTCCTCCTCGGAGGCGAACCAGCTGCCCGTACGGCAGAAGCCGGACTGGATCTCGTCCGCGACGAAGACGATGCCGTTGTCCTTCGCGAACTGCGCGATCCGCGGCAGGAAGCCGGGCGCCGGCACGATGAAGCCGCCCTCGCCGAGGATCGGCTCGATGACGATCGCCGCCACGTTCTCGGCGCCGACCTGCTTGCTGATCAGGTCCACGGCCTGCGCCGCTGCCTCCTCGGCGCAGTTCTCGGGGCCGGTCAGCCAGCGGTACGGGTAGGCGACGGGCACGCGGTAGATCTCCGGCGCGAAGGGGCCGAAGCCGTGCTTGTACGGCATGTCCTTGGCGGTGAGCGCCATGGTGAGGTTCGTGCGCCCGTGGTAGCCGTGGTCGAAGACGACGACGGCCTGGCGGCCGGTGTACGAACGGGCGATCTTGACGGCGTTCTCCACGGCCTCGGCGCCGGAGTTGAAGAGCGCCGACTTCTTGGCGTGGTCCCCGGGGGTCAGCTCGGCGAGCTGCTCGCAGACCTCCACGTAGCCCTCGTACGGGGTGACCATCATGCAGGTGTGCGTGAAGTCGGCCAGCTGCGCGGACGCGCGGCGGACGACGGCCTCGGCGCTGTTGCCGACGGACGTGACGGCGATGCCGGCGCCGAAGTCGATGAACCGGTTGCCGTCGACGTCCTCGACGACGCCGCCGGCGGCACGGGCGGCGAAGACGGGCATCACCGTGCCCACGCCCTGTGCCACGGTGCCGTTCTTGCGGGCCATCAGCTCCTGGGACTTCGGCCCCGGGATCGGGGTGACAAGCCGCCGCTCCTGGGGGAGCGCGGCGCCTGCGGTGGCGGAAGCGCTGGTCATGGGGGTCTCCTCCGGGTCCGGACGACGATGCTCTCCCCCGCAGGCTAGGGCCGGGCGCCGGGTGGGGGCATGCTACGCGGGGGAGCGGTGTGCCGTGTCGCTTTGTCCACCTTGGACAGGGGGCGGGTGAGCTGGGAAAACGCGGGGGGCGCGCGGAAGGGGGGAGCGCGGGCGTACGGCGTACGGGGCGCGGGGGCGGGCGTCGGGCTCGTACGGATCCGCACTTCGTACGGGCCCGCGCCCCGCCTACGCCCCCGGGCAGCGGACCGACGTCAGCTTCTCCGGGTTGCGCTGCACGTCGATCGCCGTGATCCGCCCGCGGTCCACCGTGAACGAGGCCACCGACACGTCCCCCTCCGACGCGTAGAACAGCAGCCCGGCGGCCCCGTTGACGGTGGCCACGCGCAG
Source organism: Streptomyces phytophilus (assembly GCF_013870535.1). Classification (GTDB taxonomy): domain Bacteria; phylum Actinomycetota; class Actinomycetes; order Streptomycetales; family Streptomycetaceae; genus Streptomyces; species Streptomyces phytophilus. The sequence goes on from NZ_JACBXC010000475.1 coordinate 1,829, forward strand.
GGAGCCGGGCGGCATCGGCCCGCGGCCGAACGCGATCAGCCCGTGCGCCACCCGCTTCGCGCCCCGCACCACGCCCGGCAGCGTCGACACCAGCCCGCCGCCGTCCCCGCGCCACGCCACCTCCGGATCGAGCAGCCGCACCAGCCCCTCCAGATCGCCCTCCCGGCAGGCGGCGGCGAACGCGTGCACCAGCCGCCACTGCTCCGCCCGCGGCGCGGGCGTGTGCGGGCGGTTCCCCTCGACGTGCCGCCGAGCGCGGGAGGCCAGTTGGCGCACGGCGGCCGGGGTGCGGCCGACGACCTCGGCGACCTGGCCGAAGGGCATGCCGAAGACGTCGTGGAGGAGGAAAGCGGTGCGCTGCGCGGGTGACAACTCGTCCAGCACGACGAGCAGGGCCATGCTCACCGACTCGTCGAGCGTCACCCGCTCCGCCGGGTCCGACGCGACGGCCCCGGCCCGCTCCACCAGCGGCTCGGGCAGCCAGGTGCCCACGTACCGCTCGCGCCGGGAGCGGGCGCTGCCCAGGGCATCGAGCGCGAGCCGCCCGACGGCGGTGGTGAGCCAGCCGCGCAGATCGCGGATCGCCCCGGGGTCGGGCACGCGGCGCAGCCGCAGCCAGGACTCCTGCACGCAGTCCTCGGCCTCGGCGAGGGAGCCGGTGGTGGAGTACGCGACCCGCAGCAGGCGGGGCCGCTCGACCTCGAAGGCCCGGGCGAGATCGTCCTCGTACGCCATGCTCACCGCCTCCTTCGCGAGGTGGCCTGGGGGGTCGGCGGGCGGGGGCGCCCCGGCGGTGGTGTTTCTCATGCCTTGAGGACGACGCGGGGGGCGGATGTGTGACTGCGGTGGCGCGCGTGAGCGTACGGGAGCGGTTGACGCGCGCCGCGGACGGGCACCGGGTCGGTGGGCGGCACGCGCTAAGTTGGGCGGGACGGCGCCGAGTTGCCGGCCGGCGCCGGACGGGGCGCAGGGACGCAAGGTCAGGGCTGGATCCGGGATCGGATCGGGCCCCGCGGAAGGAAAGAGCGGAACATGGGCGAGGACGGCCGACTCGGGCCGCGGAAGTCGGGACCGGAGCACGGGGATCGACCTCGCCGTCCCGCGTGGCCCGCGCAGCCGCCCATCGCGCCCGCGGTGCCGCCGCAGTCCCGGGGCGGGCGGGCGGGTGCGCAGCCCGGGTCCGCCGAGGGCGGCGAGGCCGAAGCATGGGAGAACCCCTTCGTCCGGTGGATGCGCACGCCGCGGCCGGAGGCGGGGCCGGGGATCTGGCGGTTCGGGCACGTACCCCGGCCGGCTGAGGAGCCGGACCGGACCTCCGATCGGCAGCTGCTCGGAGGTGCCGCGTTCGCTCTGGTCAGCGGGTTGATCGTGTGGTCGCTGTGCTGGAACGGCGTCATCACCATCTGGCTGTGGCCGTTCGACTGGATCACGCTGGACTCCTGGCGGGGATCCGCCCCGATGGTCGTCGCGGGGTACGTCTACTACGGGCTGTTCATCCTGCTGCTCGTGTACGTCTTCGGCCGCGCCGGGCGGTGGCAGGAGGTGTGGACCCGCTTCCTGGCGCCCGTCCTCAGCAACCCGGAGGCCGACCGGAGCCCGGAGGACGCCGGGGCCGAGGATCCTGTGGCTTGGCCTGAGTTGCGGGCTGCCGGGTTGGTGGGGGAGGCGGAGGTGTTGGGTGGGGCCGCGCGGGCCGGGGGGATGAACGACGTCGACCTGGCGCGGATAGCCCGGGCCTGGGAGTCCGTGCGGGCCCGCCCCGAGCGGCTGCGGGCGTTCGCCGACTCCGTGCGCCGCGACGGGCCCGCCGCCTGCCCGCACCCCTCCGGCCTCCGCGACATCGGCCGCCGCGCGTACCGGCACGACCTCGTCACCGGCCAGGTCCGCATCGGCGCCGCCCCCGACGACAAGCGCAACCCCCACGCCTACCGCGGCGGCGCCGTCGCCCTCGAAACCGGGCTCCTCGGCACCGGGTTACTCGCCGTCGGCCCCGCCGGCAACGTCGTCGGCGACCGCGTCACCGGCCCCGTCACCGAGCTGCTCTGCCTGCAGGCCCTCGCCGGGCTCGCCGCCGTCGTCGCCGTCGGCGCCGCCGGTGCGCCGCTGGGCGACGACGACGCGTACGACGTCGTCATCCGCATCGCCGACCCCTCCTCCCCGCACGACCTCGACCTCTACGGCGGCACCGCCGACCCCGACGAGGCCGCCGCCCTGCTCGCCGAGGCCCTGCTCGGCGGCGACGAGGCCGACTGGGCGCACGGCCGGCCTGCCGTCACCGCCCTCGGCCAGCTCATCGGCGCCTACCAGGCGGCGTACGGCTCCCTCCCCGGCGTCTCCGAGCTGCGTGGCCTCCTCGACGGCGACCGCGCCGCCCTCGCCGCCCTGCGGCGCGACTGCACCGCCGTCGCCGAGGGCAAGCCGTACGGCGGCCAGGACCGCACCCCGGACGACGCCGACACCGAC
>NZ_JACBXC010000476.1 GCF_013870535.1 Streptomyces phytophilus
GGCCGCCAGCAGCTCCGCGTGCGTGCCGCGCTCCACGATCCGGCCCTCCTCCACCACCAGGATCTGGTCCGCGGTCCGCACCGTGGACAGCCGGTGCGCGATGACCACCGCCGTCCGCCCGGCCAGCGCCTCCGCCAGCGCCTCCTGCACCGCCGCCTCGGACGTCGAGTCGAGGTGTGCCGTGGCCTCGTCGAGCACGACCACGCGCGGCTCCGCCAGCAGCAGCCGGGCGATCGTCAGCCGCTGCCGCTCGCCGCCCGAGAGCCGGTAGCCCCGCTCGCCGACGACGGTGTCCAGGCCCTCCGGCAGGGCCGCCATCAGCTCGTCCAGGCGCGCCTTGCGCAGCGCGTCCCACAGGTCCGCGTCGCTCGCGTCCGGCCGCGCCAGCAGCAGGTTCTCGCGGACCGACTCGTGGAAGAGGTGCCCGTCCTGGGTGACCATGCCCAGCGCCCCCCGCACCGAGGCTGCCGACAGGTCGCGGACGTCCACGCCGCCGAGGCGGACCGTGCCGCCGTCGGTGTCGTACAGCCGCGGGATGAGCTGCGCGATGGTCGACTTGCCGGCTCCCGAGGAGCCGACGAGGGCGACCATCCGTCCGGGCTCCGCGCGGAACGACACCCCGTGCAGCACCTGCGCGCCGGCCTTGGTGTCCAGCACGGCGACCTCCTCCAGCGAGGCCAGCGACACCTTGTCGGCGGCCGGGTAGCCGAAGTCGACGCCCTCGAACTCCACCGCCACCGGCCCGGCCGGCACCTCCCGCGCGTCCGGCTTCTCGGCGACCAGGGGCTTGAGGTCCAGCACCTCGAAGACCCGCTCGAAGCTGACGAGCGCGCTCATCACCTCGACCCGCGCCCCCGCCAGCGAGGTCAGCGGCGCGTACAGGCGGGTGATGAGCAGGGCGAGGGCGACGACGGCGCCGGCGTCGAGGGAGCCGCGCAGCGCGAACCAGCCGCCGAGGCCGTAGACGAGCGCCAGGGCGAGGGCGGAGACGAGGGTGAGGGCGGTGATGAAAAGGGTCTGCACCATCGCCGTACGGATCCCGATGTCGCGCACGCGCGCCGCCCGCTGCCGGAACTCCGCCGACTCCCGGTCCGGCCGCCCGTACAGCTTGACGAGTGTGGCGCCGGCCGCCGAGAACCGCTCGGTCATCTGGGTGCTCATGGCGGCGTTGTGGCCCGCGGCCTCGCGCTGCAGCCGGGCGAGCCGGGCGCCCATGCGGCGGGCGGGCAGCACGAAGACGGGCAGCAGCACGAGCGCGAGGAGGGTGATCTGCCAGGACAGCCGGAGCATGACGGCGAGCGTGAGGAGCAGCGTCACCAGGTTGCCGACGACGCCGGAGAGGGTGTTGCTGAACGCGCGCTGGGCGCCCAGGACGTCGTTGTTGAGCCGGCTGACGAGGGCGCCGGTGCGGGTGCGGGTGAAGAACGCGACGGGCATGCGCTGCACGTGGTCGTAGACGGCGGTGCGCAGCTGGAGGATGAGCCCTTCGCCGATACGGGCCGACAGCCAGCGCGCCACCAGCCCGAATCCGGCCTCGGCGACCGCGATGGCGGCGATGAGCAGCGCCAGCGAGATCACCCGGCCCCGGTCCTTGTCGCCGACGATCGCGTCCACGACCTGCCCCGCGAGCAGCGGCGTGGCCACGGCCAGCGCGGCGGTGATCACGCTGAGCAGCAGGAACCACTTCAGCAGCCGCCGGTGCGGCTGGGCGAACCGCCAGATCCGCCCGAGCCCGGCGCGCGACAGCGGGCGCTTGTCCTGCTGTGCGGTGACCGTGCTGTGGAGTGACTGCCAGGCGGTGGCCTGCATGTCCATCGGGTTCTCCCGTCTCGTGGTACGCGGCCGGGTGCGGCGGCCTGCCCCGTAAAGCTAGAACTTCAACCATGGTTCAGTGCAACCGCGGGGTGTCGGAGCCCGCGGATAGAGTCCTGGGCGGCCCGGGGGAGGGGCCTCGCCTCCAGGGGGACGCGCATGCGAACCGGAGCCGAAGCAGTTTTATGCCTGGCGCCCGCCGGGATGGCCGCACTGGCCGTGTTCGGCGCCGTGCCCGTCGCGCGGGGCGACGAGAAGTCCGCCGCGGTCCTCAGCGGGCCGTCAGCAGGTACCGGGTGTGGCCGAAGCCCAGCTGGTCGCCGGGGCGCACCGGCGCCTCGCCGGTCAGCCGGCGGCCGTTGATGAACGTCCCGTTCGTCGAACCCAGGTCCCGCAGCAGCCACACCCCGCTCGCACACCGCAGCTCCGCGTGCATCCGCGAGACGGTCTCCTCCATCAGCCGCAGCCCGTTGCGCGGATCCCGCCCTATGCGCAGCGGGATCGCCCCCGGCGCCGGAAGCATCAGCGGGGGGAGCCGCTCCGCCTGCCACGCCTGCTTCACCCGCACCCCGAGCGACGACGCCTTGGCGACCGTGCCGAGGATCGCCCGCGTCAACCGCCCCTCGCGCGGCGGCAGATCGGCGGTCAGCGCCGCCAACTGCTCGTGGGAGTGGGCGGCGAAGGCCAGGTCCACGCGGGCCAGGAACGTGTCCTGTGAAAGCCGCCCCTCCGCCGCGCCCTCGCGCAGCAACTCGATCGCCCTGTCCCGCTCTTCGTCGGAGACGCGCGGGGTCCCGTCCGGGTACACGGGGAACGCGGAAGACGTGGGGTGGTCGGAGCCTGACACCTTCGAATTGTCGGGCTGGGCGGCGGCAGGTGTCCAGTGCGCTTCCGTTCCCGTACGTACCCGTGACAAATGATCGACGCACTGACCACAGGAGTTAGGGTCTGTCGTTTGGGTCTTGTCGGATCAGGGAGCGGCGGCTGGTGCCGTGCATCGCAAGGCGGAGGAGGGAGGCGACGCGGAGCGTCGTTGACCGACGACAACGCCGCGAGGTGCGGTGCCAGGCTCCCCCACAGCGCTTCGCTCGTGGGCGGTTCCCCCAGCGAGCCCGGCGAAGATCCAAACGGCAGGCCCTAGGGTCGGCGCATGCGCACACCCCGCCGCGCCGCCCGTCTCGCCATCCTCGACCCCGACGGCGCGGTCTTCATGTTCCGCTACGACGACGTGGAGGCCGGCATCCACTGGGCCACCCCCGGCGGCGGCCTCGACCCCGGGGAGAGCCCGCGCGCGGGCGCGGTGCGCGAGCTGCGCGAGGAGACCGGCTGGACCGACGTCGAGGCGGGCGGGCTGCTCTGCACCTGGGTGCACGACTTCACCCGGCAGGGCGTGCCGGTGCGCCAGCACGAGCACATCTACCTGGCCGCCGGGCCACGCCGCGAGCCGACCCCCGAGGCGGTCGCGCGGCACCCGGAGGACCGCATCCTCGGCTGGCGCTGGTGGCCGCCGGCGGAGGCGGCGGCGCCGTCCGAGCCGCTGTGGCCGCCGCCGCTGGCCCGTCTGCTCGCCGCGCCGCGCGGCGCGCCGGTGGACCTGGGGTACCTGCCCGTCGCCCCGACGCACAGCGCGTAGCCCGGGTACGGACTATCCGGCGTCCTCGGTCGTGACGAAGTCGCGGTCCGCCACCGATGTGCCCTCCGGCGTGCCCCCGAAGATCCAGTAGCCGGACTCCTCCGGCGGGTCGCCCGCGCGGAACGTGCCGACGACCAGCTCGTCGTCCCCGTCCGTGTCGAGGTCGGCGAGGTGCAGCTGCCAGCCGAAGAGGTGGTCCGCGTTCCGGCGCAGCCCCGGCTTCGCCCCCACGTCCTGCGGCACGACGACCTGCGTGCCGTCCAGGGCCAGACCGCGGGCGCCGCCCAGGGTCACCGCGACCTCGCCCTCGTCGCCGCTCGGGGAGTAGGACGTGGCGAGGTCGTCCGTACCGTCGCCGTTCACGTCGCCGACGGCGCTGCCCAGGCCGACCCGCCGGCCCAGCTCGACGGCCTTGCGGCCGGCCCCCGGGCCCTCCGGGCTGCCGTAGACGACCAGGGCGTCCCCCAGCCACCGCCGGGCGACGAGGTCGTCCGTCCCGTCGTCGTCGAAGTCGCCGGCCACGAGCGGCGTGGCCCCGTGGCGCTCCCCGGAGGTGACGCCCGGCACGGCGCCGGCGAGCCGCAGCCCCGCGGGCGTGCCGCGGTAGAGCGCTGCGTCGATGACGTGGTCCGGCAGGCCCACGTCGAAGCGCACGTCCTCCTCGTCGTACGTGGCCCTGGTGACCAGGTCGTCGCGGCCGTCGCCGTCGAAGTCGCCGACGGCCACGTCGGTGACGGACGCCCAGCCCTCGAAGCCCACGTCGGTCGCCGTCTCGCCGCGCGGCTTCCCGCCGGCCCGGTCGAGGGGGCCGCGCAGCACGGTGGCGGGCTGGGCCCGCATGTCG
>NZ_JACBXC010000477.1 GCF_013870535.1 Streptomyces phytophilus
CGGCGCGGTCGGCGGCCCGTCGTAGAGGCCGTCGACGTCGGAGAGGAGGACAAGCAGGTCGGCGCGGGCCAGATGGGCGACGAGTGCGGCGAGGCGGTCGTTGTCGCCGAAGCGGATCTCCTCGGTCGCCACGGTGTCGTTCTCGTTGACGACGGGCACGGCGCCCATGGCGAGCAGCTGCTCCAGGGTGCGCTGCGCGTTGCGGTAGTGGGTGCGGCGGCTCATGTCGTCGGTGGTCAGCAGCACCTGCCCGACGCGCCTGCCGTAGCGGGCGTACGAGGCGGTGTAGCGGGCCATCAGCAGCCCCTGCCCGACGCTGGCCGCCGCCTGCTGCCTGGCCAGGTCGCGGGGGCGCTTGCCGAGGCCGAGCGGCGCCAGTCCGGCGGCGATGGCCCCGGAGCTGACCAGCACGATCTCCCGCCCGGCATGCTTGGCGAGCGCGTCCACCAGCGCGTCGACCCGGTCCGCGTCCAGCCCGCCGGACGCGGTGGTCAGCGAGGACGACCCCACCTTCACGACGATCCTGCCGGCCCCCGCCGCGGCTTCCCGACTCGCCCCTGCCACCTGTGACCCCTGCGCTTTCCCGGCCCTCGTCCCATACGTACGGAACTGCGAATCTACGCCACCGCCCGCCCGGGGGCCGCGCCGTCCCACGGTACGGACATCGGGCCGGACACCCGGCCCTCCGGCCCCGGACGGATTGCGCTCATCACAAAAACGAAAAGGTCACCGAGGCCCGCTACACGCATTTGAGCCCGATTGGCCGCCCATGCCGGGTGGAGAATTGTCTCCTGCCCCATGACCGTCATACGGTCTGGGGTCAACTCCCTACCACCCCCGGAACCACGCGGTCCCGGGACTGTCCTCACGACCTCCCTGCCAGGAGTCAGCACCCGTGCCTCTAGCCGGTATCGCCCCCCGCCGCGCCGTGCAGCTCATGGCGCTGACAGCGCTGCTAGCAGCGTATTGCGCGCAGCTCATCGGCGCGCTCAAGCCCAACGTGCCGCTGCTCGTCGCCGCGGCCGCGGGCGGCCTCGCCCTCGACCTCTATCTCCAGCACCAGCAGCCCGGGCTGCTCTCCCTGCTCAGCAGGGTCCGCTTCGACGTCATGGTCCGCCAGCTGCTGCGCGACATGCTCATCCTCTTCGGCCTGCTGCAGATCGACGGCATCGAGCCGCTGAAGGAGCAGTCACCGCTGACGGTCATGCTGCTGTCGTCGTACCTGCTGCACTTCCTCATCCAGGGCGTCACGATCATGGTCCGCCGGGACCGCACCCTGCCGGTCGTCACCCGGAACGTCGACGTCTCCGCGCTGGGCCTCTCCCCCGCGCCGCCGCGGATCCTCGCCCGCCGCTCCAGCCACCGCCTGCTCTACCTCTCCGTGCCGGTCACCGTCGGACTGCTGACCACGGCCGCCACCGCGGACGCGGTGTGGGGCGTGCTGGGCCTCGGCATCTCGCTGGCGCTGAGCCTGGGCGGCGCGCTGTACCTGACGACGTGGCTGCTGCCCGGCAAGCGCACCGCCGACGACCAGCGCGTACGCGAGTGGTTCGCCGCCTGGCTGCAGGAGTACCGCCCGACCGTCGGCCTCTACTTCTCCGGCGGCGCCACGTCCGCGTACCAGGCCAACATGTGGGTCTCCACGCTGGCCGCCCTCGACGGCAAGCCGCTGATCGTGCTCCGCGAGCGCTTCATGGTGCAGAAGATCACCGCCACCGACGTGCCGATCGTCTGCCTGCCCAAGGTCGCCGACCTGATGCTCCTGGAGCACTCGACGCTGAAGATGCTGCTGCACCCGTCGAACTCCGGGAAGACCTCGCAGGTGCTGCGCATCCCCACGATCAAGCACGCCTTCACCAACCACGGCGAGAGCGACAAGCTGTCGAGCTGCAACCCGTACGCGAAGGCGTACGACGAGGTGTGGGTGGCCGGGCCCGCGGCCCGCGACCGCTACCAGCTCGCCGACATCGGAGTCGACGACCACGACGTGGTCGAGGTCGGCCGCCCGCAGCTCGCGCCGATCCGGCCGTACCCGGGGCCGCCCCCCGCCGACGGCCTGACCACCGTGCTGTACGCCCCCACCTGGGAGGGCTGGGACGGCAACCCCGGCAACACCTCCGTCGTGCTGGCCGGCGAGAACATCGTGCGCGAGCTGCTCGCCGACCCCAAGGTGCGGCTGCTGTACAAGCCGCACCCGCTGACCGGCTCGGTCGACGCGCGCGCGGGCGAGGCCAACAAGCGGATCCAGGCGATGATCGCCGAGGCGAACGCCGCCATGGTCGCCGAGGCCGCCGCGGGCGGCCCGGAGGGCTCGGGCGGCTCCGGCGGCTCGGGCACCGACAGCACAGCCGCCGCCGGCCGGGGCGTCGAACGGCCCGGACCGGAGGCCGCCGCCGAGCTGGCCCGGGCGCAGGCGGAGCTGGACGGGCTGGCCACGACGACCTTCCGGGCCGGCGCCGACGAGGTCGAGCGCATGCTCGTGCAGTCCTCCCCCGAGGCCGGCCGGGCCGAGGCCGTGGAGGCCGCGTCCGACGCCTGGGAGGCGGCGTACTGGGCCTCGCTGCCCGCGTGGGAGCACCAGGTCATCACCGACTCGCGCCCCGGCATCTACGCCTGCTTCAACGTCGCGGACGTGCTGGTCAGCGATGTCTCCAGCGTCATCTCGGACTACCTGACCAGCGAGAAGCCGTACGCGGTCGCCAACACCAGCGGGCTGCCGGAGGCCGAGTTCAAGGCGGAGTTCCCGACCGTGCGGGCCGGCACCGTCCTCGGCCCGAAGGCGAAGCAGGTCCCCGCCCTCCTCGAAGCCGTCCGCGACCCGGAGCGCGACACGCTGGTCCGGGCCCGCGCCGAGCTGAAGGAGCACCTGCTCGGACCCTCCGACCCGCCGTCGCTGGAGCGCTTCAACGCCGCCGCGGTGGCGCTGTGCGCCAAGGCGGACGCGCGCGCGGCGCGCATGGATGCGCGAGGGGAGTCCGATATCCCTTCACAGCGTCGGGACGCGGCCGAGGAGATGGAGCTGGAGCCGGAGGAGCCGGCAGGCGTCTAGGCCGCGTCCCCGACACGGATCCGGTGACGGACGAGGACGCCGACGCGATCGCGGAGGCGGACTTCGACCCGGAGGCGGATCCGGACCTGGAGACGTGAACGGCGGCGGCCCGCGGGAGCACATCCCGCGGGCCGCCGCCGTCGTCGTGCCGCGTCACGGGAATCCCGGTCGCACGCGACGCGCGCCGCACGGCTCCCGCGTCACGCGAAGGGGTCGAAGTCCTCGTACTCCTCGTCCACCCGCTCCGCCTCCCGCTCCCGGCGGCGCTGCGCGGCCGGGCGCGGGTCGTCGAAGCGGTGGTCCTCGCCGCGCCGGCCGAGCATCTCCGCGCCGGAGGCCATGGCCGGCTCCCAGTCGAAGACGACGGCGTCCTCGCCGGTGCCGATGACGACGTCGTCGCCGGGCTTCGCCCCCGCCTTGCGGAGCTGGTCCTCGACGCCCAGCCGGTTCAGCCGGTCGCCGAGGTAGCCGACGGCCTCGTCGTTGCCGAAGTCGGTCTGGCGCACCCAGCGCTCCGGCTTCTCGCCGGTGATACGGAACAGGGTCCCGTCCGCGCCGCCCTCCCGGGCGACCCTGAAGCCCGCCTCGTCGACGGCCTGCGGGCGGATGACGATCCGCGTCGACTCCTGCTTCGGCCGCGCCGCGCGCGCCGCGGAGACGATGCCGGCGAGCCCGTACGACAGCTCCTTCAGGCCCGTACGCGCGACGGCCGAGACCTCGTAGACCGTGAAGCCGCGCTCTTCGAGGTCGGGGCGGACCATCTCGGCCAGGTCGTGGCCGTCCGGAATGTCGATCTTGTTGAGGACGACCACGCGCGGCCGGTCGTCCAGGCCGCCGTACGCGCGCAGTTCCTCCTCGATGACGTCGAGGTCGCTGACGGGGTCGCGGTCGGACTCCAGGGTCGCGGTGTCCAGCACGTGCACGAGCACCGAGCAGCGCTCGACGTGCCGCAGGAACTCCAGGCCCAGGCCGCGGCCCTCGCTCGCGCCCGGGATGAGTCCGGGGACGTCGGCGATCGTGTACGTCACGGAGCCGGCGGTGACGACGCCGAGGTTGGGCACGAGGGTGGTGAAGGGGTAGTCGGCGATCTTGGGTTTGGCCGCGGACAGCACGCTGATCAGGGACGACTTGCCGGCGCTCGGGTAGCCCACGAGAGCGACGTCGGCGACGGTCTTCAGCTCCAGCACCACGTCCTGCGCGGTGCCCGGCTCGCCGAGCAGCGCGAAGCCGGGGGC
>NZ_JACBXC010000478.1 GCF_013870535.1 Streptomyces phytophilus
CCGCTGAGCCCCACTCGCCCGCGGGGTGGCTGATGCTCGCCAGCGGCACGGTCGCGAACTCCACGTCCGCGAGCCGCAGCCGGCGCGCCTGCCAGGCCAGCGCCAGCATGTCCGCCACGCCCGTGCGCGGTCCGGGGCGCAGCCCGCGGGCGACCTCGCCGACGAGCGCGTGCAGCTGCCGCGGGTCCTCCAGCGCGCCCGCGGCCAGCTGCCGCCCGGCGATCCCGGCGACCAGCCGCTGCTGGCGGCGTACGCGGTCGATGTCGCCGTGGCCGCTGTGCCGGGTGCGGACGTACTGCAGGGCCCGGCCGCCGTCGAGATGGTGCTTCCCGGGCGCCAGGTCGATGCCGGAGTTCTCGTCGCGCATCGGCTTCTTCGTGCACACCGGCGCGCCGCCGAGTGCGTCGACCGCCTGGACGAACCCCTTGAAGCGCGCCTGCAGATAGTGGTCGATGTCGAGCCCGGTGGCGCGCTCCACGGTGCGCGTCAGCAGGTCGGGGCCGCCGTGCTGGAGGGCAGCGTTGATCTTCCCGGAGTGCGCGGCGGGTCCTTCGCCGTCGTCGTGCGGGGCGAAGGGCACGTAGGAGTCGCGGGGGAGGCTGACGACGCTCGCGCGCCGGCCGCCGGCGGACAGGTGCACGACCATGATCACGTCCGCGCACCGGCAGGCCGCGCCGCCCGCGTGCCACCGGTCCTTCTCCTCCCGGGTCAGGCCGGCGCGCGAGTCGCTGCCGACGACGAGCACGTTGGTGCCCGTACGGCCCGGCGGCGGCGCGGCGTCGAGCGCCCAGCCGTAGCCGGAGTCGGCGAGCACGGCCAGGCAGGCGCCGGCGGCGAGGGTGCGGGACAGCGGGGGGAGCGCCATGGGGGTTCCTTCCCGGTGGGGTGCGGGACACCGGATGCTACGGGCCGGAATGCCCCGTAATATCCGTAAAAGCGGCCGTGTCCCGCCCCGGGCCACCCGGTCGACGCAAGGGGCGGGCGGCACGCCCGGCCGCGGTTCGGCCGCTGACCTCGGCGGACGGCGCGCCCGCCGGGCGCCCGCGAAGTGGACTCCTCATTGCGCCGCGCACCGATCATGGGTTCTAATTGCGAACGGTTCGCAATAACAGCCGGTCTTCAACAGGGGAGTGGGCATGTCAGTCCGCGGCATACGCGCAGCGGTCTCGGTCACGGCGGCAGCGGCGGTGCTCGCGGGAGCCGCCGCCTGCTCGAACCCGGACGCCGACGACGACTCCGGCGGCTCCGGCGGCGACGGCGCCACCGCCGTCATCGGCGTCGCCAACGAGCCCGACACCCTCAGCCCCCTCCTCGGCTACGGCAAGGACGGCAACTCCAAGCTCTTCGACGGCCTCCTCGCCCGCACCGCCGACATGGAGCTGCGCCCCGCCCTCGCCCGCGCGCTGCCCGAGGTCACCGACGACGGCACCACGTACACGTACAAGCTGCGCGACGACGTGACGTTCAGCGACGGCGAGCCCTTCACCGCCGCCGACGTCGTCTTCACCTACGAGACCATCCTCGACCCCGGCACCAACAACCCCTCCAAGGGCGACCTGGCAGCCGTCGACAGCGTCGAGGCCGAGGGCGAGGACACCGTCGTCTTCCGGCTGAAGTACCCCTACGCCCCCTTCGCCGAGCGCACCGTGCTGCCCATCGCGCCCGAGCACGCCGCCGGCAAGGGCGACGTCAACACCGGTTCGTTCAACACCGAGCCGATCGGCACCGGCCCGTACGTCCTGGACAACTGGCGCAAGGGCGAGAAGCTCACTTTCTCCGCCAATCCCGGCTACTGGGGCGGCAAGCCGAAGGTGGCGAAGCTGACCATGGCGATCATCGCCGACGACGACATCCGCGCCACCCGGCTGCGCTCCGGGGACCTCGACGGCGCCATCCTGCCGCCGAACCTCGCCAAGACCTTCGCCGAGGACGACGACAAGCAGACCGTCGCCGCCACCACCTTCGACCACCGCGCGGTCACCCTGCCCACGGACGACCCGGTCACCGGCGACATCGCCGTCCGCCGCGCGCTGGACGTGGCCGTCGACCGCGACGCCATGGTCGACAAGCTGCTGGAGGGCCGCGGCAAGGCCGCGTACGGGCCCGTGCCCACCGACAGCGAGTGGTTCGCCGAGGGCACCGAGCGGCCGTACGACATCGCGAAGGCCGAGCGGATCCTCGACGACGCCGGCTGGCGCACGGGTGACGGCGGCATCCGCGAGAAGGACGGGCAGCGCGCCTCGTTCACCCTCTACTACCCCTCCGGCGACAAGCTCCGCCAGGAGCACGCCCTCGCCTTCGCCGGCGACGCCAAGAAGGTCGGCATCGAGGCCAAGGTGGAGAGCGGCACGTGGGAGGTCATCGAACCGCGGATGGGCGAAGACGCCGTGCTCGCCGGCGGCGGCAGCCCCGCCGACCCCGACTTCGACCTCTACCCGATGCTCTACTCCGAGCTGGCCGGCCAGGGCTTCAACAACATGGCCTCGTACGAGAACCCGGACGTCGACACCGCCCTCGTCGAGGGACGGGAGAGCGGCGACAAGGCCGAGCGCAAGCGGGCGTACGACAAGGTGCAGCAGGACCTCACGGCGAATCCGGGTTACATCTTCCTCACCCACATCGACCACATCTACGTCGTCGCCGACACCTGGCGCGGCCTGACCACCCAGGTCGAGCCGCACGAGCACGGCTTCGGCAGCGGCCCCTGGTGGAACGTCGAGAGCTGGCAGCCCGCGCCGTGACCGGGCTGCCGCTGGCCCCGATGGCGCGGATGGCCGGGCGGCGGCTGCTGTACGCCGTCCCCGTCCTGCTGGCCGTCACCTTCGGGGTGTTCGCCATCGCCGCCGCCTCGCCGTTCGACCCGGTGAAGGCGTACGCGGGCACCGCCGGGTTCAGCGCCTCCCAGGAGGCGCTGGACCAGCTCCGCGACAGCCTCGGCGCCGACGACCCGTTCGTCACCCGCTGGTGGGACTGGCTGACCGGCGTCGCCGCCGGCGACCTCGGCGAGTCGACCAGCATGCGCCAGCCCGTCGCCGACGTCATCGGCGAGCGCATCGGCTGGACGGTGCTGCTGTGCGCGGTCGCGTTCGCCGTCGCCATCGTCGCCGGCACGCTCCTCGGCGTCCTCGCCGCCCGCAGCCGCGGCGGGCCGCTCGACCGGGCCGTCACCTCCGTCGCGTACGCCCTGGAGGCGGCGCCGCCGTTCTGGCTCGGGCTGCTCGCCGTCTGGCTGTTCGCGCTCCGGCTCGACGCGCTGCCGGCCGGCGGGCTGACCGACACCGGCACGGACGTCGTCACCTTCGGGCAGGTCGCCGAGCACGTGCTGCTGCCCGCGTCGGTGCTCGCCGTCTCGCAGATGCCGTGGTTCGTGCTCTACGTCCGCCAGGGCGTCGGCGACGCGCTGGACGAGGACCCCGTACGCGGCGCCCGCTCCCGCGGGCTCGCCGAACGCACCGTCCTGCTGGGGCACGCGCTGCGCTCCGGACTGCTGCCCGTGCTCACGCTGATCGGCACCCGGGTACCGGAGCTGATCACCGGCGCGCTGCTCATCGAGACCGTCTTCAGCTGGCCCGGGATCGCCGCGGCCACCGTCGAGGCCGCCACGTCCGTCGACTTCCCGCTGCTCGCCGCGATGACCGTGCTGGCGACCGCGGCGGTGCTCCTCGGCAACCTGCTGTCCGACCTGCTGTACGGGCTCGCCGACCCGAGAGTGGGCTTCGATGGCTGAGACACCACAGGCGGCGGCGCAGCCGGGCGCGCTCGACGGGCCGCCGGACGCGACCCGCTGGCGCACCCGCGGCACCGGCCGGAAGTCGGTGCGTACGATGCGCGTGCGCACCTCTGCCGCGGTCGTCGCGCTGGCCGTCCTCGCGGTGCTCGTCGTACCGCCGCTGGTCCAGCTCGACCAGCAGGCCGTCGACATCGGCAACAAGCTGGCCGCGCCGTCCCTCTCGCACCTCTTCGGCACCGACGACGTCGGCCGCGACGTGCTGCTGCGCTGCGTCTACGGGCTGCGCGTCTCGCTGCTCGTCGGCGTGGTCGCCGCGCTCGTCGCCACCGTCGTCGGCACCGCCGTCGGGGCGCTGGCAGGCGCGCTCGGCGGACACGTCGACCGGGCCGTGATGCGGCTCGTGGACGTCTTCGCCTCCGTACCGCACCTGCTGCTCGGCATCTTCATCGTCGCCCTGTTCCAGCCCGGGGTGTGGCCGGTCGTCGCCTCGGTGGGGCTGACGCACTGGGTGTCGACGTGCCGCATCGTGCGCGCCGAGGTGCTGTCGCTGC
>NZ_JACBXC010000479.1 GCF_013870535.1 Streptomyces phytophilus
CGGACGTCGTCGAGACGTCCCCGCGGCTGCCCGACGGCACGCCGTTCCCGACCCTGTACTACCTGACGTGCCCGCGGGCGAACTCCGCGATCGGCACGCTGGAGGCGAACGGCGTGATGAAGGAGATGACGGCCCGGCTGGCGGCGGACCCGGAGCTGGCGGCGGCGTACCGCGCGGCCCACGAGGACTACGTCGCCCGCCGCGACGCGATCGCCGAACTGCCCGGCTTCCCGAGCGCGGGCGGAATGCCCGACCGGGTCAAGTGCCTGCACGTGCTGGTCGCGCACGCGCTGGCGGCGGGCCCCGGGGTGAACCCGCTGGGGGACGAGGCGCTGGCGATGCTGCCGGAGTGGTGGGCGAAGGGACCGTGCGTGACGGCTGGGGAGGCCGCGGAATGACCCGGGTGGCAGCAGTGGACTGCGGTACGAACTCCATCCGCCTGCTGGTCGCGGACGTCGACGCGGCCACCGGCGAACTGAAGGACCTGGACCGCCGGATGGAGATCGTCCGGCTCGGCCAGGGCGTGGACCGTACGGGCCGGCTGGCGCCCGAGGCACTGGAGCGCACCTTCGCGGCCTGCCGCCGGTACGCGGCGATCATCGAGCGCCTGGGCGCGGTCCGCACCCGCTTCGTCGCCACGTCGGCCTCCCGCGACGCCGAGAACCGCGCGGATTTCGTCCGCGGCGTGGAGGAGATCCTCGGCGTCCGCCCGGAGGTCATCACCGGCGACGAGGAGGCCGCGCTGTCCTTCACGGGCGCCACGAAGGAACTGTCCGGCCGGCTGCCGGGCCCGTACCTGGTGGTCGACATCGGCGGCGGCTCGACGGAGTTCGTCGCGGGCACGGACGAGGTCGAGGCCGCCAGGTCCGTGGACATCGGCTGCGTCCGCCTCACCGAACGCCACCACTTCGCCGACCCCCCGACCCCGGAGCAGATCGCGGCGGCGAAGGCCGACATCGCCGCGGCCCTGGACACGGCGGAAGCCGCGGTCCCGCTCCGCGACACGACCACCCTGGTCGGCCTGGCCGGCTCGGTCACCACGGTCGCGGGCATCGCCCTGGACCTCCCCGCCTACGACACGGCGGCCCTGCACCACACCCGCATCCCGGTGGCCCGCATCCGCGACATCACCGACTCCCTCCTCAAGGCGACCCACGAACAACGCGCCGCGATCCCGGTCATGCACCCGGGCCGCGTCGACGTGATCGCCGCGGGAGCACTGGTCCTGCTGGCGGTGATGGAACGCACGGGCGCCCCGGAGGTGGTCGTCAGCGAACACGACATCCTGGACGGCCTCGCGTATCGCTGCGCCGCAGCCGACGAAGGGCTCTGACCTGCTGTAACACATGTCCGGCCTACCCGTCGTGCGGGCTCGCGGTGCTCACGTCCCGATGAGCTCGATACCGATGGCGAGGGCGCCGAGAGCTTCTTTTTCGGGACCGTAGATGCTCCGGATGTTCGCGAGCTGCTACTCGCGCGAGGAAGTCGGATTGACGTTCTCCGGGCCCTCACCGTCGAGCAGCGCCCCGAAGTTCGGGTATTCGGTGACCCCGTACGTCGACGGTTTCTGCTCAGGCGCACGGCCTGTCGGAAGGCGCGGAGGTCTACAAGCGTGCGCGGGTGGTCAAGGAAGGCTCCCAGCCCACACACACGCTGACCAGCTTCTACCGTCCCGAGCACGTCGAAGGGACCCGCCTCGTCGATCCGGCGCCGGGGCCCGCCGGTCGGGGCGGGGGCTTCCGCGTCCTGTATGACGCCGGGTACGAGATCGACCACATGCAGGAGACGCTGTTCGCGCGCATCCCCACGGCGGACGAAGCTCAACTTCTCCGGCTCGCTCCGGGCGAGTGGGTGGTGGAGCTGCATCGGACGACCTGCACGGCTGACGGCACCGTGGTGGAGTTCGCGATCGGCGTTCACGCCGCGACGCGCTTCGCATGGACCTATGACTTCAAGGTCCCCGACTCGGCGAACGCGGAGGGCGGGAACAAGTGATCTCCGCGCAGGTATGGGCCGACGCGCAGCGGCTCTGGGACTTCCAGCAGATGGGCCATGAGCCGCGGCCGTGTTCTGTTGCGATCGGGCTGGGCAGCCACGACCTCGGCGTCGCGGACACCGCCGCCGATCTCTACCACCGGGGCATGATGCCGCTGATCGTCTTCACCGGGGCGACCAGCCGCACCACACGCGACCGCATGCCGCGTGGGGAGGCCGAGCACTACCGCGAGCGGGCGAGGGAACGGGGGGTGCCCGCTGGTGCGATCCTCGTCGAGCCGCGGGCCCGGAACACGGGGGAGAACATCCGCTTCTCCCGTGCCCTGCTCGAAGAGCGGGACGTTCCGGTGTCGTCCGTCCTGCTGATCAGCAAGCCGTACGAGGAGCGGCGGGCCTGCGCGACCGCACGCAAGCTGTGGCCCGGAGTCGAGTGGCTCAGCGCGTCCACCCCCATGACCCTGACCGCGTACGTCGACTCCATCGGGGACGCGCGCCTGGTGCTCGACATGCTGGTCGGGGCGCAGCAGCGGCTCTTGGTCTACCCGCGGCAGGGGTTCATGGTCGAACAGACCGTTCCGGGCGACGTGGCCGCAGCGTACCGGCGGCTGCGCGATGCCGGTTTCACGAGCCGGCTCGTGCCGGACGAACCAAGTTCGTGAAGTTATTCACATGGTTCCGGGGCGGATTCGGGCCTCTGGCTCGGATCCTGGACTCCGCGCCGCCGCGCGGGGTGTGACAGGCGCTTTGCGTCAGAGTGACATCTGTGCGTCGCGACCGCGAAATCGCAGCTCAGCGGCCTGGCGGCGGAAATCGCCCGGCGGCCCGTGGCGAGCGCAAAAGGTGCGGCGGCGCAGTGTAGCACCACCGGGGGTGGAGCTTGTGAACCCCCTCACGAGCACCCCTCCCGTACCGGGGGGATACTCGAATCATGAGCACTACGGAGCGTCCCAGGATCCTCGTAGTAGGCGGCGGTTACGTCGGCCTTTACGCGGCGCGCCGCATCCTGAAGAAGATGCGGTACGGGGAGGCGTCGGTCACCGTCGTCGACCCGCGCTCGTACATGACGTACCAGCCCTTCCTCCCCGAGGCGGCCGCCGGCAGCATCTCCCCCCGGCACGTCGTGGTGCCGCTGCGCCAGGTCCTTCCCGGCGCCGAGGTGCTCACCGGCCGGGTCACCTCCATCGACCAGGACCGCAAGGTCGCGGTCGTCGCGCCCATCGTCGGCGGCCCCTACGAGGTGCCGTTCGACTACCTCATCGTCGCGCTCGGCGCCGTCTCGCGCACCTTCCCGATCCCCGGCCTCGCCGAGAACGGCATCGGCATGAAGGGCGTCGAGGAGGCGATCGGGCTGCGCAACCACGTGCTGGAGCAGCTCGACAAGGCGGAGTCCACCAACGACCCCGACACCCGGCGCAAGGCCCTCACCTTCGTCTTCGTCGGCGGCGGCTTCGCCGGCGCCGAGACCATCGGCGAGATCGAGGACCTGGCGCGCGACGCCGCCAAGTACTACCCCTCGATCAAGCGCGAGGACATGCGCTTCGTCCTCGTCGACGCCGCCGACAAGATCCTCCCCGAGGTCGGCCCGGCCCTCGGCAAGTGGGGTCTGAAGCACCTCCAGCAGCGCGGCATCGAGGTCTACCTCGACACCTCCCTGGAGTCGTGCGTCGACGGCCACGTCGTGCTCAAGAACGGCCTGGAGGTCGACTCCCACACCATCGTGTGGACCGCCGGCGTCAAGCCGCACCCGGTGCTGAAGGAGTACGGCCTGCCGCTCGGCCCCAAGGGCCACGTCGACACCGCCGCCACCCTCCAGGTCCAGGGCACCGACTACATCTGGGCCGCCGGCGACAACGCCCAGATCCCCGACCTCGCCGCCCGCGCCGCGGGCGCCGAGAACGCCTGGTGCCCGCCGAACGCCCAGCACGCCCTGCGGCAGGCCAAGCTCCTCGGCGACAACGTCGTGGCGGAGCTGCGCGCCTTTCCGCAGCGCCAGTACCGGCACAAGAACAAGGGCGCCGTCGCCGGCCTCGGCCTGCACAAGGGCGTCGCGATGATCAACGTGCTCGGCCGGTCCCTCAAGTTCAAGGGCCGCCTCGCCTGGTACATGCACCGCGGCTACCACGGCCTCGCCGTGCCGACCTGGAACCGCAAGATCCGGGTCTTCATGGACTGGACGCTCGGCGTCTTCCTCAAGCGCGAGGTCGTCTCGCTGGGCGCCATGGAGTCGCCGCGCGACGAGTTCTACGAGGCCGCCGCGCCGGTCACCGCCGCCGCCCGGGCC
>NZ_JACBXC010000048.1 GCF_013870535.1 Streptomyces phytophilus
GGCGGACTCGGCGAGCAGGGTGACGGGCCTGCCCCAGGGGATGAGCCAGGCGAGGTACGTGGCGAGCTGCCCGGCGGCCTCGAAGTTGACCGAGCCGGAGAGGTGCCCTTCGGCGAAGGCGACGCGGTTGCGCAGGTCGACGACCCACTCCCCCGCGGCGAGCCGCTCGGCGATCTCCGCGGCGGTGGCGGGCGCGGGCGGGGTGAGGTCGACGGGGGCGGGTCCGGCGGTGTTGGCGGGGCTCATGTGGACGTAGTAGGCGGGGGTGTCGTCGAGGCCGGCGAGCAGGTCGGCGACGAAGGTGTCGACGTCGCGGACCAGGGCGTCGTTGACGGCCTTCTCCCGCCCGATGGTGGTGTCGCCGCCGGCGGTCTGGGCGGAGGAGCAGAAGCTGCCGAACCCGTGGGTGGGCAGCACGGCGGCCTCCTCCGGCAGCTCGTCGGCGAGCCGCCGCGCGGAGGCGTGCTGCGCCCGCGCCAGCGACTCGGTGAGCCGCGGCTCGACCAGGTCGGGCCGCCCGACGGTGCCGATGAGCAGCGACCCCCCGCTGAACACCGCGACGGCGGCGCCGTCCTCCTCCAGCACGTACGAGGTGTGGTGGGGGGTGTGCCCGGGCGTCGCCAGCGCCCGCAGCACGAGCCGGGAGGCGGCATCGACGTCCGTTCGGTCCCCGTCCCGCACGGGCACCCGCGCGAAGGCGACCCGCGCCCCGGCGGGCACGAGGTACGCGGCCCCGGTCACCCGGGCCAGCTCCAGCCCGCCGGTGACGTAGTCGTTGTGCACGTGCGTCTCGACGACGTGCGAGATCCGCACCCCGCGCCGCGCGGCGGCGGCGATCACGCGATCGACGTCGCGCGGCGGGTCGACGGCGACGGCGGTGCGCCCGCCGCCGGCGAGATAGCTGCGATTGCCGAGACCTGGCACCTCGATGGTGTCGACGAAGAACACGCCGTGCTCCCTTCCAGTGACTGAGTACCCCGGGGGGTATACGGCGACCGTAACATAATTACCCCGGGGGGTATTTTCAGGCACGGGGGCAGCCGGGATCCCGCCGTACGCCCGCGAGGCCGCGGGCCGCCCGGTCCGGGTCACGGGCAGCACTTCAGGCATGTCGGCGCATCGCCGCTCGCGGCGCTCTATGTCGGATCGCTGCGGGCAAATCGGCTCTTGCCCGGGTCCGGCGGCTGCGCCACGTCAACCCGCCGCGACGCGGAGTCAATTGTTCCGCGGGAACGCGCGACGACCTTGTCATCGAACACACGATCCCCCTAGCGTGACTGCCCGTTCGAAAGGCGAACACCCGCCGCGCGCCGGACCGCCGAATCCTGCCCCCGGCGCCGCGGTACCCACCGATCAGCTCCCACCGCAGGGCAGGAGCGGGGGACCCACGGGTCCGGCCACCGCCGGACCGCGCCGTCCCTCCGGACGGCTAGGGGTGAGGCCGCCGAAGCCGGCGGCCGGGCATCTCCAGCCCGAACCCGACAGCTCACCTCGCAGGCGTCCGGAGAAAGAGGCCCGTCAGATGCCATCCCCGCACGGCCGCCACCGAGCGGCGCGCCGCCCCGGCAGCGCCCGTAAACTCGCCACCCGCGCGTCCGCGGCGGGCGCCACGCTCGCCCTGCCGGTCATCGGCGCGTCCACCGCCTTCGCGGCGGAGGACGCCACCTACACCGTCGCCGCCGGCGACACCCTCTCCGTCATCGCCGCGGAGCAGGACGTCGACGGCGGCTGGAAGGCGCTGTACGAGGACAACAGATCCGTCATCGGCGACGACCCGAACCTCATCGCCCCCGGCACGGAGCTCTCCCTCGACGGCCCCGCGGCCGCCGGCTCGGGCGGCACCGACGCCGACAACGCCTCGTACGGCACGGACACCACCGCGGACGCCCCGACCGCCGTCATGCCCGTCGACGGCAGCACCCCCACGGCGGGGTACGAGGCGTCCGGCGCGAACTGGGAGAACGGCCACACCGGCCAGGACTGGTCCGTACCCACCGGCACGACGGTCAAGGCCGCGGCCAAGGGCACCGTCGTCACCGCGGGCTGGGACGACTCGTTCGGCTACGAGGTCGTCGTCAAGCACGGCGACGGGGACTACACCCACTACGCCCACCTCTCGCAGATCGACGTCTCCGTCGGCGCCTCGGTCGGCATGGGCGAGGCCGTCGCCAAGTCCGGCGCCACCGGCAACGTCACGGGCCCGCACCTGCACTTCGAGGTCCGCACGACGCCGGAGTACGGATCGGCGAAGGACCCGGTCACCTGGCTGAAGAACCACGGCGTCAACGCCTAGCCCCCCGCGCCGAGAAGGCCGCCGGGCGGCACCGCGCACGGATTCTCCTCCGGCGCGCGGTGCCGCCCGGCACGGGTGATGGGCTAGATCATCTGCTGGATCCACCAGAAGAGCAGGCCCGCCAGCCCGGTACCGAGGCCGTAGTACAGGCCGGGCAGCAGGTGCGTATTGATGCCGCTACCGGGGCACCGAAAACTCCGTCGGCAGGCGGGGGCATGGTGCACACAGGTCTGCTTGTCCCTCGAACGCATGGCGGCACCCCTCTTTCGTCAGTGCTGCTCGCAGTAGCGTTCGAAGCGGTCGGCGATCTCGCTCTCCGGTCGGCAGACCAGCGCGTCGCGGACGTCCTCGCGGGAAGCCAGGCGCTGTATTTCCCGGTGCATATGGGGTTCCCAGCCGGGTGTGCAGTTGCGGTCGACGTAGTCGGCGAACAGGCTCACGCCGGATATGAACTCGTCGTCGGGTCCGCCGTCCTGCTGCAGCTGCGTACGCCAGTGGCCGGCCTCGGCGGGCTCGCCCAGGCCGAGGTGGTGCAGGTGCAGGCAGTACGCGGCGGCGCCGCTGCCGGCGCCGGCGGCGAGCTGCCACCAGAACTGGGCGCTCTCCCGGTGATCGGCCTGGTACAGCATGCAGGCGAAGACCTGCATCCCGTGGATCGCCCCGTCGATGTCGGGCACCTCCAGCCACACCTCGTGGCACTGCGGCCCGTGGTCGCTGAGCAGGCTGGCCAGCCGGCCGACGAACCCGGTCGCCCCGGCCCGGTTGACGGTCCAGCGCACCAGGACCGACAACTCGTCCCGCGCCTGCACCACGGGCGAGGCGTCCGTACCGGGCCCCGTATACCCGGCCGGCCCCTCCCGCAGCCGCCGCAGACCGGCGGCCACGTCGAACCGCCGACGGCCCGCGAGCATCATCTCCCCAGCCCCCGCGAGGAGTTGCTCAACCGCCGCGCTCTGATCGCTCACTTTGTTCCCCCATCCTTCTTCAGCAACTGCGCGAGGTCCCGCTCCAGGCGCTTCGTGGCGCGGCGGCAGTGGTAGTCGACGGTGCTGGCCGTGACACCCAGGTACCAGGCGATCCGCTCGGTGGGGAACGTGCACAGGTAGCGCAGGACCACCACGTCGAACTGCCGCGGAGAGAGCTTCGCTATCGCCTCGTACAGCCCGACACCCGCGTTCTGCTGCTCCAGCAGCTCCTGATACACGGCCAGCACGTGCGCGATCTCGCGCCGCACCTCCGACTCCTCGACGTACGAGGCGACCACCCGGCGCAGGATGGCCCACGCCTGCTGCCGCAGATCGCCGTGCCGGCCCAGCTCCTCCCAGCGGTTGCGGATCTGATGGAACGCCAGGTGGACAGCCTCTTCCGCGGTCTCGTCGTCGAGCCAGTGCTGGGCATAGGTGAAGTAGGCGTCCGCGTTGGCAAGGTACAGCGCCTCGCACACGGGCGGGACGTGCAGCATGGCGTGCGTCACCGGGCTGCTGTGGTCCTCTGCGGGAGCTTCCTCGGTCATGAATCCTCTTCGAGCGGGGGCGGATACGGAGAATCGGGTGACACCTGTGTCACCCGATGAACTGCTGCACCCAGCCAACCCGACCACATGAGCGAACACGCATGAGCAGCCCACCATTTTCACGCCGCGATCATGGATTCCCCACCGCGTACGACTCCTTACCTCGCGGTAACGCCGCACGAACTGCACGTTCGGGAATCCGGCAGAACCGCGGTCTACACCTCTCCGGCACCGTGATGTGTCTCACAGTGCAAGCTGTGACCTGAGCCCTGAAATTGCAGCCACAACCCGAAGACCAAACCAGACCACAATGCGCCCGCCATTGCGCACTTCTGGACCACAACTGGCAGACAGGCGAATACACGGGCGGGGGCAGCGGCGAGCGAGCACCGCGATGTGGCGGGCCCGCTCCGATCTTCATCTGGGATCACGGGACGGACGCACTGAGGAATACCTCGTGAAGTCCCCGGACGTGGACGGTGAGAACTGCTATCGCGAAGCATGACCCGCTGCGCGTCCACGTGCGGCACCCCGGGCGGAGTGCGGCGGCGATTCCGCAAGGAGGAGACGTGGCGCCGTGTGCTAGGCATGGCGCATGCCCGTCCCCCATGCCTCTCTGACGCCCTCGCAGTACCGACTTCTCACCGAGCTGACGCAGGCCGCGCTCCCCGCGCCGAACCGCGAACCCGCATCCGCGGCGGCTCTCGGACTCGACCCGCAACAGGTCGCCGCCGACGTGCCGGATCTGCTGTGGATGAAGCTGATCTCGGATACGGACGGGCTGCTCTCGGTGACGTTGCTCGGGGCCGCCGTCTTCCACCGCGCCGCACAGGAGAAGGCGGAGGCCCGGCTCGCCGACGTGTCGGCCTTCGCCTCCGCACTGGAGTCCAGACCGGTGCCGGGGGCCGGACCAGACCCCGTTCCGTACGCGCTGCGGAAGCTGGCGCAGGGGGAATTCTCCCTCGCCCAAGCGCTCTCCTGCCTGCCCTGACCCGGCCCTCGCTATCCCGCATCCGGGTCTGCGAACAGTCCGTCGGCAAGCTGTCGCCGGGCCTTGCGGGCGGTGTCGCGGACGGGAAGCACGCCGGAGTTCCTCAAGTCCTGCTCGGTCACGACCGGATCGCCCAGAACCGCGGCCAGCAGCTCCCGCTGGACCGGGATCAGTTCGCCCAGCCGGCGGAGCACCGACAGCAGTTCCATCAACTCGGTCGTCCACACCTCCGGCCAGCGATCGACGTGGATCTCGTCGAGCGGACTCGTCCTCTTGCTGTTCGGCGACGCCTTCCGGTAGCCGAACCACTTGCGCACCACGCACATCCCGCCGACGTCGAACTCCCATACGCTTGAAGGGACGGGGCCGAAGGCGCCGTCGCCGAGGTGGAGCGTCTGAGTGCTGCCGTCATAACGCAGGGTGTTCGGCACTGCTTCGCCGACGTGGTTGAGGTAGCGGATGCGACGGGGATCTCCCTCGGCGAACTCGATGCCGATGGCCCT
Organism: Streptomyces phytophilus; assembly: GCF_013870535.1. Classification (GTDB taxonomy): domain Bacteria; phylum Actinomycetota; class Actinomycetes; order Streptomycetales; family Streptomycetaceae; genus Streptomyces; species Streptomyces phytophilus. The sequence goes on from NZ_JACBXC010000048.1 coordinate 5,301, forward strand.
GCGCCCGTGCATGCCGTACGTCATGATCCATAGGACTTCGGCGCCGACTTCGACGGCCTTCTGCCAGATCTCCGGATTCCGGGTGAGCGGCAACCGGACACCGGGGGTGAGGAGTTCCTCGGTGAACTGCTCGGTGAAGAGCGTGTGCCCGGCCACGGCGACGGTGTAGGCAGCCAGATCGTGAACGGTCACGCGCCCTGTCCCGAGACTGACGGCGAGGTGCGCGAGGAGCCCGGCGGGTACGTTTGCCGAACCGTCCGGGTGCAGGAGCGGCAGTACCCTACCGCCGCGCCCGTTGAAGTGGTGAGTGTCGGGGATAAGAGCGGTCGCCATCACCGCGGGGCCGGTAGCGATCTGCTGCGACGACTGCTGGTTGAGGAACAGTTGACTCGGTGCCTGCGCCTCCCACAGGTCGGGGCGCGCAAAGTCGATGACCCGGTTGTCGGAGATCAGCCACTGGCGGTCGAAACTGCGTAGCGCCACACGGACCACATCGGGTGCGTCAGCGGCCTCCTGAGCCAGTGGCAACGGGCGGGCCTGCCACCCGGGGAGTGGGTTCCTCCTCACATCGATGCCCCGATCTCGCGTCTCCTTGAAGAGCTTCGCCTTCACCTCCCGGTCTTCTTCTCGGATCAGGCGAACCCAGCGACGACGCAGGATCTCGGGCGACGGAGAAGTCACCCACGAACGGTTCGTCGTTACGCCGAGACTCCCCCACGGGAACAGGTCGTTCAGCTCCGGGAAGTCGTCCCAACCGGACTGCGAGGCGGGGGTGAACGGCCGCGTGGCTTCCTCGTGGACGTCACGCCAGCCGTCGTCGTCGAGGCGGATCTCCCTGAGCTGGCGGAACTTCTCAGACTGTCTGCCGTGGACGGAGCGGTAGTGAATGCGGGCCATCCTCCGCGGGTCGGTGTCCGCCCGCCGCAGGAAGATGCAGATGGCCAGCGGCTGCGCGACCTTGGGGAAGATCCGGGTACCGACATCGGCGCGCTGGCCCTCGGGAGAGAGGTTGATGATCCAGCCCTCGTCGCAGGTGCGCCGCAGGTAGTCGCGCATGCCGCGCCCGCCCGGGCCGGTGGCGAAGCCCGACGGGGTGATGAAGGAGACGACCCCGTGCCGGTCCTCCTCGTGGGCGTCGAAGACCTTCCACGTGGCCCAGCGCCAGAAGTAGATGTACATGTTCTTCAGCACGTGCTCGTACCTGCCGTTCCCCGGCAGCCGGAAGTCGTCGAGCAGCGGCTTCTCCTTCGCCGCGGGCCGCTTCTCCACCCAGCCGCCGCGGTTCTCCGCTTTGTCGTCGTACGGCGGGTTCGCGATCACGACAGTGACCGGGACGGTGCCCTTCACCAGGTTCGCGCGCCTGCGGGAGTCGGAGAGAACGCCGTACGTCGAGGCCAGTTCCTCGTCCTCGACGTACGGGTTGTCCAGGGTGTCCGTGACGAAGAGGTTGAGCCCGCGCTCGGGCAGCGGGGCCTCGTACCGCTTCAGCAGGTCCGAAGTCCGCAGCTCGGCGACGGCGTACGGCCCCATCTGCACCTCGAACCCGAAGAGTCGCCGCGCCAGGCGCTCGATCGCGTCACGTCTCATCGCGGGGCCGTGCTGTGCGGACGCCCGCTCGGCGACCCTCTCGATGATCGAGTGGAGATAGGTCCCTGTGCCCATGGACGGGTCGACGATGCGCACGTCGTCCTGGCCGTAGCCCTCTGCTTTGCCGAGCCGGCTGTGCAGCACGTCCTCGGTGAGACGGACCATGTCGTCGACCACGTCGCGCGGTGTGTAGTACGAACCGCTGCGCTGCCTCAGCTCGGGGTCGTAGACGGTGAGGAAGTTCTCGTAGAGGTGCATGTACGCGTCGCGGTTGCCCCGGCGGATGGCCGGCCAGTCGACTCTGTTGATGGTGCTGGTCAGCAGGTCGAGGGTCACCGAGAACCGCTCGTTCACATTGTCGGTGAGCAGTTGCAGGGCCTTGCCCATCAGTGCGTGCCCGGCGTCCAGCCGCCGGCCGACCCCGTGCAGCCCGGCGGTGGTGAGAGGGATTCCTTCGGTACGGGCCAGCAGAAGCGCGAACGTGACGGTCTGCGCGTACCCGTCGGCGAAGGTGGCGTCGTCGGCAGCGGGGAACAGCAGCCTCCGCCAGTCGCCTTTGAGTCCGGTGAACGGGCGCGCCCGGGCGTCGTCCTCGGGTGCGGTGGACCGGGTTTCGGCAGCCAGTTGCTCGCGCACGGCGGCACGCAGCAAGCGGCAGAGTGGTGCGATGTGCTGGACGAGCCGGTTGACGTGGCCGATGCCGGGCGGACCCCAGCCCACGAAGGTTCGCAGCAGCGCGTCGAGCGCCGCGGGGTCGGCGGGCGCCAGCCGCCCGCCCGATTTCCGTAAATCGCCGGCGAGTCGGACTGTCTCGCCTATCTGGACGCCGTCGCGAAATATCCGCCACTCGGTCCCGTTGGTGTACACGAGGTTGGGGATATCGCGCAGCCTGTGCCATTGCCGCTTGTTGTGGCCAGTGAAAGTCTCCGGATCTACGGGAAGTCCCGGCTTTTTGACCTCCAGATAGCCGATGGTGGCTCCACGCTGCCGCAGCGCGTAGTCCGGGCGTACTCCGAGGTCCGGGAGACGCACTTCGTCGTGCCAGGTCAGCCCGCCGAGATCGTGGTGTTCCGCCACCGCCTTGAGCAGCACTTCCAGCGGTCCGCGGATGGCCGCCTCGGGACTTCCTCCGCCTCCGGTGAGCTTCGCCTTGCATGAGCGACCGAATTCCGCAACGGCGTCGTGCAGCCAGTCGTACATTCCATCCGACATAAAGCCCCCCAACCCCTCGGCGGGCCACCAGGTTGCTGCCTGTGGTAGCCGTCCGCAATGGGCACATCGGCGCGGATCCGGCGAGGCGTCACCTCAGCAGGATCAGCAACCACCCGCACCACAGCGCGGAACGGCGATCAGCAACCCGGTGGTCGGCCTCATGCCGCGGCCGCTGTCGGCTGCGACCGCCCGCGCGAAACAGTTGGAGCTGTACCGGTAGAACTTCCCGTGGGGCTTCGCTACTTCGCCGGCCAACCGAGGTGGCTCGCATAGCTGCCGGTCTCCGGGCACGGCATGATGAGGCGTCAATCCGACACCACGTGAGGCCCGCTCTCAGCCTGACGTGCCCTCAGCCGGAACTCTCCGGTCGAACACGACGAGCGGCGGATGCAGCGCCCCTGCCGCCCCGGCCAACTGCGCATGAGGAGCGGCGACCGATTCCCGGACGGCGAATGCATCGGGCCACCCGTCGATTCGCTCCCCGCCGAGGATTACTCCGTCCCAGTCCGTTTCTTCGGTGCGCCCGTAGCGGTCGATGACATAGCCGGCAGTCTCCTAGGCTCTGCGCCCCCTCCGAGGTGATTTCGCTCCCGCTGGATCTGCCAGAAGCAGAGCGGGAGCTTGGTCCAGCAGGCGGGCCGGCATGCTGGCATGCTGGCCCCATGACGAACGACGACGCCACCGACAGCCTCCGCACCGCCGAACGACGCCTCCAGGCCGCCCAGCTCGCGTCCGACACGGGCACGCTGGACGAACTGCTCGACGGCGCGGGACGGTTCACCGGTCCGGACGGAAAGCTCTACACGAAGGACGACGACCTGCGCTCCCACGAGACGGGCCACCAGGTTCTGACGAGCCTCAAGGAGGAGGATCTCCGGGTTCTTGCCACGGGGGACACCGGCGTCACCTGGTTCCTCGGCACGCTGGAGGGCTCCGTGGGCGGGCAGCCGCTGCGCGCGCGGCTGCGCTACACCCGCGCCTGGCATCGCGGCGGGGCAGGCTGGAGGATCATCGCGGCGCACGCCACCTTCGTCGGCGAAGAGTCCCCGGGCACCGGCGACGGGCCGCGCGGCGGCTGAGAGTTCGCCGGCAGTGGTTCACTCCTCGCTCATGGGCCAGGTCTCCCAGACCAGGTCCAGACGTCGGTAGGCGTCGTCGAACCAGTCGTCGGCAAGGGGGACGATGACCTCCACCGACGTCTGCGACATGGCGTGGTCCTTGATCTTGACCTGGCACCGGTCGTCTTCCTCGTCGAGTTCGATGTAGAGCCACGGAACGCTCGTTCCCTCGCACCAGGCGATGTCGTGGCCCGCGTCGAGCGCGTCCAGAGCCTGCTGCCACTGCGTCAGGTCCTCGGGGAAGATCCAGGTCTTCAGGGTGCCGCGGACGAAGGGCGTGTCGACCACGAACTCGCCGGCCAGGACGTCGGCCTCGTCGGGACGCTTCCCCTCCTCCTTCCCGGCGATCCGCAGTATGACGCTGTTGCCGTCGCCTCCAAGGCGGATCAGGTCGATCGGATCCCCAGCCATGACTACCCCTCCCGGGCTCGCGCGTGTGGCCGAAGACTAATGGCCGGCACTGACAGCGGGCCGGTCGCGGGGCGTTCGAGGAGGTGCCCGGGGTACGCGCTTCGCTCGCCGGTCATCCGTAGGTCCGCGCGAAGGCGGCGGTGGGCAGCGGCCCCACCCGGGGGTGTCAGTGGGCTGAAGTAGCCTTCCGGCCCACCGCACTTCGACCGGGAGGACCAAGAGAATTGAGTCGCCTGTCCGCTTTCCCGCTGCCCTTTCAGGCGTCGCGTTCCCATGAGCTCCCGTCGCCCCGGACCCTGCGGGAGCTTGAGATGATGCAGTGCAGCGCCCACATACGGGCGAAGCCGGAGTGGTTCGACAAGATGAACGACTCCGGCATCGTCGCGAGGTGGACGGAGGAAGCGGTCGCCCAGGGCCTCACGGATGCGCAGGTGCGCTACGTGCTCGCCGAGCTGGCGCACTACGCCGCGCTGCGGGACGAGAGCACCGGCATCGAGGTGGCCGCCGTCGACGGGGTGTGGCAGTCGGACTCGCTGGTGGACGACGAGTTGCGGTCCCGGTTGCGCGAGGCGGTCCGGGTGCTGGAGGAGGTTCCCGAGGCGGAGCTGGACTGGCATCCCGGGGCCGATGGGCAGGTGCTGGATCTGGTGCATCCGTCGCTGTTCTGCCTCGTACGGGACGCGAGCGGCGCCCCGGAGCGGGCCTGGGAGAACCCGACGGACCGCTGGTCGAAGTACGAGTTCTCGGAGAGGTTCCAGTGGCTGCCCACGGACGTCGACGTCAGCGAGGACGGCGCTGTCGCCTTCCGCTCGTACGTCAACAACGTCCACCCCCAGAAGCATCGCGAACTCGCCGCCGTGCTGCCGGACGTGTTCGCGCGACTGCGCCCGCTGCTGGAGAACGTGCTCACCGATCTGCGCCATCCGCGGCCGCACAGGATCGAGGCGGATCCCTACGGGTGGTACGACTCGGAGCCGGAGTATCCGGAGGAATCGGACCACAGTGACGAAGCCGCCTACGAAGCAGCCGTCCAGGCATACGAGGAGGCCCAGGACGACTGGTGGGAGAACCGCAGCCCGGTCATCCCCGACGCCCCCGCCTTCACCCCGCCCGCGTCGCCCGGCGAGTCCGCCCGTGTCGACCTGCGCGGCCGCCGCCTCCAGGTCATCGTCAAGCTCGCCACCATCCACCTCACCCCGGACAAGCCCGAGTACGCCGGCGGTTCGTGGCATGTCGAGGGGATGATGAACGAGCGGATCGTCTCGACCGGCATCTACTACTGGGACAGCGAGAACATCACCGACAGCACGCTGGGTTTCCGGACGGCACTCACCGAGCCGCGGTACGAGCAGAACGACGACAACGGCGTCCGCGAGGTCTACGGCCTGGAGAACGAGGGCGCGCTGAACCAGCTGCTGGGATCGGCACCGACCCCGGCGGGCCGATGCCTGGCGTTCCCGAACGTCCTGCAGCACCGCGTCGGCGAGTTCCGCCTCGCGGACCCCGCCCGCCCGGGGCACCGCAAGATCCTCGTGTTCTTCCTCGTCGACCCGTCGGAGAACATCGTCTCGACCTCCGACGTGCCGCCGCAGCAGCCGTGGTCCGGAACCTCGACCATGACCCTGGAGCAGGCCAGGAACTACCGCGAGCAGCTCATGCAGGAGCGGAAGTTCTTCGTGAACGAGCACAACGAGCAGCTCTACGAACGAGAATTCTCCCTCTGCGAGCACTGACGCCCCCGGGGTCGCACCCCACCGGTGCGGCCCCGTTCGGCCTCGGACGCCGAAGGCGAGCCCGCCGACGGCTACTGGAGAATCAGATGGTCCCCGGAACGGCCGATGAGGATCTCATCGACCCTGAAGAGCGACAGCTGAGCCTTCCCGGGCGTCTTTGTGGAAACCTTCGGTAAGTACCCGTAGAAATTCGGCTCCTGCCGGCCGCTCTCCGTGTTCAATTGGTGAAGCCTTCCGAAAGCGTCCAGCAGATGGACCCGCCCACCGGACGGAAGGATCGCCGGTGGATCACGTTTCCATGCGGCTGCACCCGACGTCTTATAGCGCTTCGTCCACGAGAACTTCCCGCTCGCCGGGGACAGCGCGGAGAGGTATCCGTCCGGATGGCTGAGGTAGAGCGTCTTCCCTGAGTGGGCCGAGGAGAGTACTGGTCCCGCGGGCAGTGGATACCGCTCGGCCTCCCCTTGCCGGGATCGAAGGTGTGCAGTGCCGTGCCGTCCTGGTCTGCGAAGATCAGGAGCCCGTCCACGTAGTCGACGTATTGAGCCCACCCGGGGAGGGTGGCGGCCTCGGTGCCTCGGGCGGTGTGGAGGTCGAGGCGGATGAGAGTCGTCTCCTCCTTCGCCTTCGACGGGCACACCGGATAGGGCGCGTCGCCTTCGATGATCTGGTTGCACCACAGCCCCGTCGGCCACGTGTAGTTGCGCAGGAGCCGACCGGTCTTCGGGTCGAAAACGGAGATCTGGCGCCCCGGACCGGAAATCGTCACTATCCCCTCCTGGAAGTAACGCGCCGGCCCCGGCCGGCTCAACGCCTGGCTCCAGAGCTGCCGCCCGGTGCCCGCGTGGATGGCGGTGAGGTCTGCCTGCGGCTCCTTGCTGGTGTGACGGGACTTGAGGGTGTGGACGAGGCCGTCGCGGACGGCCAGCGGCCCGTCGTTCGATGAGGGGTTGATGGAACCAGGAGAGCCGTCCTTCACACCCCAGAGTGTCTTGCCCGTCGCGATGTCCACCTTCACGAGGTGGTACGCCGGGCTGCCGCAGTAGATCGCGGTCGCGTCGTATGTGCAGCGCTCGGTGTTCGCGGGCAGCCGGACGGAACGCAGCTTCCAGCCGTCCTGGATGTCGGGTCGGCTGGACGGGTCCGCTGCCTGCACTTCACGGCTACCAGCCGGCCGGCCGCGGAGCGGCCCAGGTAGACCGTGCCCATGCCGCCGGACCCCAGCCGATCCACCAGGGTGAACCCGCCGACCTTCGCCGGATCCCCGTCCCGTAAGCCCATCGCTGCCGTACCTCCCGATGCTCGGACGGGCAGGGTACTCACCGAGTGGGTGGGCGAATAGGGAAACTCACGCCACGTTCGCCCCTCCGCTACCCGTCCCGCCGCCTAGCCTGCCAGCAGCCGCTCGCTCAGTTCCCAGAGCCGCCGCGCCGACCCCGGGTCGACGGCGTGGGGTACGACGGTGGCCGGGGGGTGCTGCTCGGTGGCGAAGTCGATGGGCTCGGGGGCCTCGTCCAGGGGCGAGATGTCGTTGTCCTTGAGGTAGACGCCGCCGATCCCAGCGAGCGCGGGGCTGGTCGACGCGAACACGCTGGTGCTGGCCCCCTGTTGCAGGGTCTTCTTCTCGCGGCCGGGGTCGATGACGGGGCGGCCGGAGTCGTCGATCAGCCCGATCGCCCGGAGCGCCTCGTCGCCCATCCACGGCGTCCGCGGCTCGCCGCCGGCGGTGCGCCAGGGCCCCAGTTCCGTACCGACGACGATGCCCGGGTGTACGGCGTAGCCGCGGATGCCGTCCGCGGCCCAGCGGCGGTCCAGCTCGACGGCGAACAGCACGTTGGCGGTCTTGGACTGGCCGTACCCCAGCATGCCCATGTCGTCGTAGCCGGTGCTGAAGTGCGGGTCGTCCCAGCGGATGCCGGACAGGCGGTGGCCGCCGGACGTCAGGTTGACGACTCGCGCGCCGCGGGCGGCGCGCAGTGCGGGCAGCAGGCCCAGGGTCAGCTGGAAGTGGCCCAGGTGGTTGGTCGCGAACTGCGACTCGTAGCCGCGCGCGTCCCGGACCAGCGGGCCGCCCATGAGGCCGGCGTTGTTGAGGAGTACGTGCAGCGGGCGCCCGGAGGCGACGTACCGGGCGGCGAAGGCGTCGACCGACCCGGGGTCGAGGAGATCCAGCCGGGCCGTCTCCACGCGCGCGATCCCGGCGAGCTTCGCCGCGGCGCGGTCGGGGTCGCGCGACGCGACGGTCACGGCCGCGCCGGCCCCGGCGAGTGCGCGGGTGGTCTCCAGGCCGAGGCCGTTGTGGCCACCGGTGACGACGGCGTTCGTACCCGAGAGGTCGAGGCCCGCCAGTACGTCGTCGGTCGTCGACGCGGCCGTGAAGCCGGTCCCGACGGGGTGCTGCCTGTGTGTCGTGTGGTCCGTCATAGGTCCACTCTGTGCGCGGTCCGCCGGACGATGAATACTTGCCGATCCGCCTTTCTTGCGTGAGAGTACGGGCATGGCTGCTGACCGGCTCTCGGAGGCGTTCGACCTTTTCGAGGTCCGCGGCGTGGTCTCGGGCGGCTTCGCCGTACGGGGCCCGTGGGTGTCCCGCGCCGCGGTCGAGGGGCTGAAGTTCACGGCGGTGGTGAGCGGCCGGGCGCGGCTGACCACCGACGGCGTCGAGGGCCCCGTCGAGCTGGAGCCGGGCGACGTGGCCGTCCTCAACGACCGGTCGTGGTTGCGGATCGAGGGCGGCAGCGGCGGCGGCCCGCGGCAGGAGATCGTGCCCGAGGCGGACTTCACCTCCGCCCGGCTGCTCGGCGGCGCTCCCGGCACCGATGTCGTCGTCGGCGGCCATGTCGACCTCGACCCGGCCGGCCGGGCGCTGCTCGTGCACTCGCTCCCGCCGCTGGCGCACGTCCGCGGGTCGGCCGCCGCCGCGGCCAACCTGCGCGGCAGCCTCCACCGGCTGTTCGACGAGGCGACGGGGAACCGCATGGGGTCCGCCTTCGCGATCCGCCAGCACGGCCAGCTGCTGCTGCTCGAAGTGCTGCGCGCCTACGCCGGTCAGGCCGGGCTTCCCCCGGGGTGGCTGCGGCTGCTGACGGAGGAACGGCTGCGCCCGGCGCTGGACCTCATCCATGCCGACCCGGGGAAGCCGTGGGGGCTGCGGGAGCTGGCGCACGCGGCGGCGATGTCGCGGACGTCGTTCGCGGAACGCTTCCGTACGGTGGCGGGCGTACCGCCGCTGACCTATCTCCACCGCTGGCGGATGCTGCTGGCACAACGGGCGCTGCGCGACGGCGACGTACCCGTGGCCGCGCTGGCGGCGGAGCTGGGGTACGCCTCGGCGAGCGCGTTCAGCACGGCGTTCAAGCGGGAGGTGGGGGAATCGCCGCTGCGCTACCGGTACCGGGTGCGGCGGGGGTGACGGGCGGGGGGCGGGTCCGCGCGGTGGCGGGCCTGTC
>NZ_JACBXC010000480.1 GCF_013870535.1 Streptomyces phytophilus
GACGGCGGGCGGCTCGCGGTGCGCCTGGACGAGTTCCTCACCCGCACCGCCGAGTTCCGCGACGTACGGGTGCCGGCCTACCGGGCGTACCTCCGCCGGCGCACCGCCCTCGTCGGCGCGGAACGCGAGCGGCTGCGCCTCGATGCGTACCGCCCGCGCGTCATGCCGACGTTCGTCCGCAACCGCCTCCTGGACGAGGTGTACCTGCCGCTGATCGGCGACAACCTCGCCAGGCAACTCGGCGCCGCCGGCGGCGAGTCCGGGGCCCGCCGCACCGACAGCCAGAGCCTGCTGCTCCTGCTCTCGCCGCCCGGCTACGGCAAGACGTCGCTGATGGAGTACATCGCCGCCCGGCTCGGCCTGGTCTTCGTCAAAGTCGACGGCCCGGCGCTGGGCACCGGCACCACCTCCCTCGACCCCGCCGCCGCCCCGGACGCCGCCGCCCGCGGCGAGATCGAGAAGATCAACTTCGCCCTCGCGATGGGCAACAACACCCTCCTCCACCTCGACGACATCCAGCACACGTCGCCGGAGCTGCTCCAGCGGTTCGTCTCGCTCTGCGACGCGCAGCGCCGCATGGAGGGCGTGTGGGACGGCTCCTCGCGCGTCTACGACCTGCGCGGCAAACGCTTCGCGGTGTGCATGGCGGGCAACCCGTTCACCGAATCCGGCGCCCGCTTCCAGGTACCCGACATGCTCGCCAACCGCGCCGACGTCTGGAACCTCGGCGACGTCCTGTCCGGCAGGGAGCAGCTGTTCGCCCTCAGCCACATCGAGAACGCCCTCACCGCCAACCCCGTGCTGGCGCCGCTCACGTCCCGGGAGCGCACCGACATCGACCTGCTGGTCCGCCTCGCCCAAGGCGACCCGGACGCCCGCGCCGACCGCCTCGCCCACCCGTACGCCACGGCCGAACTGGACGAGGTCCTCGGCGTGCTGCGCAGGCTGCTGCACGTCCGGCAGACCGTACTCAAGGTCAACGCGGCCTACATCGCCTCCGCGGCACAGACCGACGCCTCGCGCACGGAACCGCCGTTCAAGCTGCAGGGCTCGTACCGGAACACCGGCAAACTCGCCGAGCGGATCATGCCCGTGATGAACGACGACGAGGTGGAGGCGCTGATCGACGACCACTACCTGGGCGAGGCCCAGATGCTCGCCCAGGGCGCGGAGGCGAACCTGCTGAAGCTCGCGGAACTGCGCGGCCGGCTGACGGCGGACCAGGCGGGACGCTGGAAGGCGGTGAAGGCGTCGTACGCCGCACGCCGGCGCGGCTAGCCGGTCTCCGGCCCGCGCGCGGCCGGAAACGAAGGCCGCGACCGACATCAGCGGCGAACCGGCCGCGTCGGGCCGTTATGCGGAACCGGCCGCGTAGCAGGTGTCCGGCTCGTCGGTCCCGGCCGGCACCGTGGCGGCGATGACGGCGTCCAGCGTGCTGCGTGCGGCCAGCAGCCCCGCCACGGCCTCGTCGATGCGGTCGCGCTCCCGGTTCAGGTCGGGCAGCAGGCCGGGACAGCCCGGCGCGAGGATCTGCCCGCCGTCGACCATGCAGGGCAGCAACTCGGCGATCGTGGCGGTGTTGAGACCGGCGCCGAGGAGGACGCGGATACCCCGGACGGTGGCTACGTCCTCTTCCGTGAACTCGCGGTAGCCGCTCGGCCGACGTGACGGCCTGAGCAGTCCCTGCTCCTCGTAATAGCGCAGCAGCCGCTGGCTGACCCCGGTCCGCCGGGAGAACTCCCCCATGCGCATGTGACGACCACCACGTTCGATCGACTCTCACATCGATGTGAGACCGCAGCCTACGCAGCATGGCGAATCCGGACGCCTCGCCTGGCTTCGGGCGCAGCCGAATTCAACAAGCCCTGACACGAGGTTCGGAAGTCGGCTGCTCCAAAGCACGCGGTCTTCCAGCGGCAGACTCCGTGGACGGCCCCGCCGCACCGCATCCGCGCCCTCCCCGTCGCAACGCGGCCACCAACCTGCCGAAGCAGCGGGGGCTCAGCTCAGTGAGTGGAGTTGATCGGAGCCGCCCGCGGCTGCACGCTCCGTGCTGTGATGCCTGCTCAGGCTGCGGTGTCGGTTTCGGGTTGGAGTGCGGGGCCGAGTAGCAGGTCCCCGTCCGGGACGAATTCCGAGCCTGTTGCGAATGATGCGTCCTGGGAGGTGATGAAGAGCAGCAGGCGGGTGATGTCGGAGGGTTCGGCGAGGCGGGGGATGGCGAAGGGATCGGGTGAGTAGAAGTCGGCCATGCGTGGATGGAGTTGACGCGGATGTTGTCCCTGCCCGGTTCCAGTGCGGCTGTCTTGGTCAGCCCGCGCACGGCCCACTTGCTGGCGGTGTAGGGGGCGTAGAGGGCCGTGCCGGTGTGGGCCATGGTCGAGGCGATGTTGACGATGGTTCCGCCGCCGCCTCTGCGTATCGACGGAGCCACGGCCCTGATACCGAGGAACCGGCCGGTGACGTTGACGCTGAAGGTGTGCTCCCAGGTGCGGAGTTCGGTGTGTTCGACAGGGGCCGCCGGGTTCTGGACTCCGGCGTTGTTCACCAGGATGGTGACCGGCCCGAAGTGGCCTTCGACTTCTCGTACCAGTGCCGCCCAGCCCCGCACAGACAGGCCCTCGATCCCGTCGAATACGCAATCGATCACACACAGTGCCGGAGCCCCTTGGAACTACCACCTTCGCGATCGAGGCGCGCCCAATAGCCCGCGTCCCTGCCTTCTGCCATTGCACCAACTGCAGGGTCGCATTCCTGCCGTGCACCCGCAGTAGTGCCTTTCTCCACCGTTGTCAAACGTCCCTCTTCCCCCGCATGAACCGCATGTGACGTAGCCGGAGTTGCATCCAGTGCAGGGTTCGAAAGCGTGGAAGTGGTACTCCGTTAGGATCACCTCCCGGGATGTACGCGGTATGCCCATGTCTACCCCGGGGTTGCTTCCGGGACTCCTCGCCCCAGGCCACAGGGCCCATCCCCACGACCACCCAGGTCCGGGACACTGCCCCACCCACACCGTCCCGGAGGAGACAGCGTGCCCAGCCACAGCGACGCCCAGAAGGCCGTGCGAGTCGAGTAGCCAAAGACCTGGTTCACCTGGTTCAGCGGCGGCTCCCCCGCCCGTCGGCACCGCCCTCCACACCATCGGTCCAGACGACGTGAGCACCCACCGCACCGCGCTCGCCGCACGGGTCACCGCGAGTCCACTGACCACCAGAAACGCTGTCTGCCCAGTTCATCGGGAGAGTTGCGCAGGCGGGCGCCCTTCACCCGCCACCCGGTCGCCGACCCGCCTCCGAGGCGGATCACGGGGTGTGCCCGCCTTGCGAACGGGAAACTCCGCCCCGTCTTGTCGGTCGCTGCGACGTCTTCTATCGTCTCCGCATGATTGGGAGCGCTCCCATAAGTCCCCCACCTGAAGGAGCAGCACAGATGAGATCACGGAAATCCCGTACCCACGCCCTCGGCCTGGCGGTCCTCCTCTCCCTTGGATCGCTGGTCGGCTCCCTGACGGCCGCCGAGGCGTCCCCCGCCGTGCAGGCGGAGATCTGCGAGAAGTACGGCACGACGACGATCCAGAACAAGTACGTGGTCCAGAACAACGCCTGGGGAACGGACCAGGCCCAGTGCATCACCACCACCGACAGCGGCTTCCGGATCACGCGGGCGGACGGCACCGCGCCCACCGACGGCGCCCCGAAGTCGTACCCGTCGGTCTACCTCGGCTGCCACTACGCCACCTGCTCCCCCGGCACCAACCTGCCGCGGCAGATCGGGGCGATCTCCAGTGCGCCCAGCTCGATCTCGTACGCCTACGTCGGCAACGCCGTCTACAACGCCTCGTTCGACATCTGGCTGGACCCGGAGCCGCAGACGAACGGGGTGAGCCAGACCGAGATCATGATCTGGCTCAACCGCGTCGGGCCGATCCAGCCCATCGGCTCGCGGACCGGCACCGCCCAGGTCGCGGGCCACACCTGGGAGGTGTGGACCGGCAGCAACGGGGCGAACGACGTGATCTCCTTCGTCGCCCCGTCCGCGCTGAGCAGCCTCAGCTTCGACCTGACGGCCTTCATCGACCAGGCGGTCGGCGCGGGACTCGCCACCGACCAGTGGTACCTCACCAGCGTCCAGGCGGGCTTCGAGCCCTGGGAGGGCGGCACCGGCCTCGGCGTGAACTCCTTCTCGGCGTCGGTGAACTGACGGACCCGCCACGAGCCGCGGTACGGCCGGCCGGCGTCCAGTCGGCGTCCCGTCGGCGTCCTGTTGCCCCGCACG
>NZ_JACBXC010000481.1 GCF_013870535.1 Streptomyces phytophilus
GCCCGCGGTGCCCGCGGATCAGCGGTAGTCCGGCTGCGTCTGCGTGTTCAGCTCGTGCAGCCGCACCCAGCGCGCGCTGTCGGTGCGCCGGTCGTCGATCTTCAGGACGTCGAAGCCCTTGGCCATGTCGTTGGAGTAGACGTAGCCGTTGTAGTAGTACGCGGACCAGGAGCCGCCGCCGACGAGGTCGGTGTCCGAGAGCGGGCCGCGCTCGAAGTAGCCGATCTCCTTCGGCCTGCGGGAGTCGGTGAAGTCCCAGACGGAGACGCCGCCCTGGTACCACGCCTGGACCATGATGTCGCGCCCGCCGGCCACGGGGACCAGCGAGCCGTTGTGCGCGACGCAGTTCTCGGTGTCGGCCTGGTGCCGCGGGATCTTGTAGTAGCTGCGGAAGGCCAGGTCGTAGTGCTTGCCGCGCTTCTTCAGGTCGTAGATCCCGTTGGCACCGCGCTCGGGACCTATCTCCTCGTTGCAGGTCGCGGCGCCGCCGCCGCCCAGCTCGTCCGTGAAGACGACCTTCCTGCCGTCCTTGCTGAACGTCGCCGAGTGCCAGAAGGCGAAGTTCTCGGAGTCGCGCACCTGGTCGATGACTTCCGGCTCTTCCGGGTCGGAGATGTCCATCAGGATGCCGTCGCCCATGCAGGCGCCGGCCGCGAGACCCAGCTTGGGGTAGGCGGTGATGTCGTGGCAGCCGGTGGTGGCCGACTTGCCGGTGCTCCCCGGGTTGCCGCCGTCGGGGAACAGCACCGGGAAGTCGACGACCTCCGAGCGCTCCGGCGCGGACCGCGGCACCTTGACGATCGAGATGCCGTCATGCGGCGGCTGGCAGTCGGGGAAGGTGGCGCTGGGCGAGTACGAGGAGACGTAGAGGTAAACGTTCCTGCGCTCGGGTATCAGCGTGTGGGTGTGCGAGCCGCAGGCGGTCTCGACGGCGGCGACGTACTCGGGGTTGCGCTTGTCGCTGATGTCGAAGACCTTCATGCCCTCCCAGGAGTCCTTCTCCGTGGCGGGCTGGGTGGTGCTGTTGCAGGAGTTGTCGCTGCGCGACGAGTCCGTGGACAGGAACAGCAGGTCCCCGGAGACCGACACGTCGTTCTGCGAGCCCGGGCAGAGCACCTCGCTGACGACCTCGGGGCTCTCGGGGTCGGCTATGTCGTAGATGACGAAGCCGTCGTAGTTGCCCGCGAAGGCGTAGTGGCCCTGGAAGGCGATGTCGGAGTTGGTGCCCTGCAGGCTGCCCTTGTCCAGATGCGCGACGTGCTCGATGTTGTCGCTCTTGTCGATCTCGTCCACGCCCGGGACGTCACCGCGCTCGATGGCGTCCTGTGCCTGGGACCGTTCACTGCTGCTGAGCTTCTTGGGGGCGTTCGGCCCGTCGCCCGGGTCGGGGACAGCCGCCGCCGTACCGGCGGTCAGCAGCGAGCCCACGAGCCCTATCAGGGCCGCGGCCGCGGCCAGACCTCTGCGTCTCGTGCGTGATCTGTGCAATGACGTCACGTGATTCCCTCCCAGTGGTGCGCCTCGGCAGTTGAAATCAAGGAAGTATCTCGCCAAGCATGTACAGAACAACAGACGGAAACACAGCTGTAATGGAAAGTTTTGGTCCTGTCGGCGCACGCTCGTGCTAGGACGTACCTGGCACCTCACCGGACCCACCTGTACGGAGGCCACCTTGCGGCACCGCCGAGCACTCGCCTCAGTCGTTCCGCTCACCGCAGCGCTGCTGCTGGCCGGCTGCACCGGGGGCGAGACCTCCGACGGCGCCGAGGGCGGCGGCGGGGCGTCCGTCATCGCGCCGGGGAAGCCGGGCGAGGAGGCGGCCACGATCCCCGCGGACGAGGTCGAGGAGGCGCGCGGCGAGGACCGGCCCAACTCGGCGGACACGACGTACATGCGCGACATGATCGAACACCACGGGCAGGCGATCGTGATGACCGGCATCGCCGAGAAGCACGCGGGCTCCAAGGCCGTCCGCGCCATCGCCGGCCGGATCGCGGCCGGGCAGCAGCCGGAGATCGCGGTGATGGAGGCGTGGCTGGAGGAGAACCCCGGCGGCGGGGGTGGCGGTCACGGGGGCGGGCACGAGGCGATGCCGGGGATGGCGAGCGAGGCGGACCTCGACCGGCTGCGGGCGGCGCGCGGCGGGGAGTTCGACGCGCTGTTCCTCAAGCTGATGACCGCCCACCACGAGGGCGCGGTGAAGATGGCCGAGGAGGTGCTCGGCAAGGGCAACAACGAGTACGTCGAGCAGCTGGCGACCGGCGTGATCGCGCAGCAGTTGAGCGAGATCGGCCGCATGGAGAAGCTGGCGTAGGACCTGCGGTTCCGCGCGTCCGGGGGCACTGTCAGTGCCCGGGTGCAGACTGGCGTCGCAGTCGACGACGGAGCGCACGGAGGTGGATCCGGATGCAGGACGCAGTGCTGGCGGTCGGAACGCGCAAGGGGCTGTTCCTCGGACGGCGCCGGGGCGGCACGTGGGAGCTGGACGGGCCGCACTTCAGGGCCCAGGCGGTCTACTCGGTGGGCATCGACACGCGCGGGGCGGCGCCCCGGGTGCTCGCCGGGGGCGACAGCGCGCACTGGGGCCCGTCGGTCTTCCACTCCGACGACCTGGGTGCGACGTGGGAGGAGCCCCGCCGGCAGCCGGTGAAGTACCCGAAGGACACCGGCACTTCGCTGGAGCGGGTGTGGCAGCTGCAGCCCGCGGGGGCCGAGGCCCCCGGCGTGGTGTACGCGGGCACGGAGCCCGGCGGCCTGTTCCGGTCCGCGGACGGCGGCGAGACGTTCGAGCTGATGCGGTCGCTGTGGGACCACCCGACGCGGGAGAAGTGGGAGCCGGGCGGCGGCGGGCTCGCGGTGCACACGGTGGTCACCGACCCGCGGGGGGCCGGCTCCGTGACGGTGGCCGTCTCCGCCGGCGGGGTGTACCGCACGGTGGACGGCGGGGCGAACTGGGCCCCGTCGAACGCCGGGGTGCAGGTGGTCTTCCAGCCGGACAGATACCCGGAGTTCGGCCAGTGCGTGCACAAGGTCGCGCGGGACGCCGTGGATCCGGACCGGCTCTACCTGCAGAACCACTGGGGCGTCTACCGCAGCGACGACGCCGGGGCCACCTGGACCGACATCGGCGCCGGGCTGCCCTCGGACTTCGGCTTCGCGGTCGCCGCCCACCCCTCGCGCGGCGGCACCGCCTACCTCTTCCCCATCACCGCCGACGCCGACCGGGTGCCCGCGGAGAACCGCTGCCGGGTCTACCGCACGTC
The DNA here is from genome assembly GCF_013870535.1 of Streptomyces phytophilus. Classification (GTDB taxonomy): domain Bacteria; phylum Actinomycetota; class Actinomycetes; order Streptomycetales; family Streptomycetaceae; genus Streptomyces; species Streptomyces phytophilus. The sequence goes on from NZ_JACBXC010000481.1 coordinate 3,264, forward strand.
GGACGCGGGGGCGACCTGGGAGCCGCTGGCGTCGGGGCTGCCGCAGGGGGACCACTACGGCACGGTGCTGCGGGACGCGCTGTGCACCGACGACGCCGACCCGGCGGGGGTGTACTTCGGCAACCGCAACGGGGAGGTCTTCGCCAGCGCCGACGAGGGGGAGAGCTGGACGCAGCTCGCCGCGCACCTGCCGGACGTGCTGTGCGTACGGGCGGCGGCCCTCTGAGACGTGGCGGGCGGGGGGTCGTGGAGCCAGTAGAGTGACCGGCCATGGCTGGACGTCCTCTCCCCGACATCGTCGAAGCCGGCTGGGCCAAGGCCCTGGAACCGGTCGCCCAACAGATCGCCGCCATGGGCGACTTCCTGCGCGCGGAGATCGCCGCGGGGAGAACGTACCTGCCCGCGGGGCCGAACGTGCTGCGGGCCTTCCAGCAGCCGTTCGACGACGTGCGCGTCCTGGTCGTCGGCCAGGACCCGTACCCCACCCCGGGCCACGCCGTGGGCCTCAGCTTCTCCGTCGCCCCCGACGTGCGCCCGCTGCCCGGCAGCCTGGAGAACATCTTCCGCGAGCTGCACAGCGACCTCGGCCACCCCCGCCCCGCCAACGGCGACCTCACGCCCTGGACCGCGCAGGGCGTGCTGCTGCTCAACAGGGCGCTCACCACCGCGCCCCGGCGGCCCGCCGCCCACCGCGGCAAGGGCTGGGAGGAGGTCACCGAGCAGGCCATCCGGGCGCTCGCCGCCCGCGGCCGGCCGCTGGTGGCGATCCTGTGGGGCCGCGACGCGCGCAACCTGCGCCCCATGCTCAGCGAGTACCCGGCCATCGAGTCCGCCCACCCCTCCCCCATGTCCGCCGACCGCGGCTTCTTCGGCTCCCGCCCCTTCAGCCGGGCCAACGAGCTGCTGCAGAAGCAGGGCGCGGACCCGGTGGACTGGACGCTGCCGACGAACGGATAGCCGCCATGACCAGCGATACGGCCCGATGGGTGCTCGGCATCGACTCCGGCGGC
>NZ_JACBXC010000482.1 GCF_013870535.1 Streptomyces phytophilus
GGGCGGAGCAGGGCGTGCAGCCGGCCGTAGACCTCCAGGAGCATGCGCTCGGGCAGGCGGTGCAGCATGGTCGCCGAGACCGCGGCGTCGAGGGGGCGGTCGAGGTCGAGGTCGTCCTGCCAGCGGATGCCGCCGACCACGGTGTCGACGAAGCGGATCTGCGTGCCGTGCATGCGCCGGCCGAGGCCGAGGAGCACGGGGTCCGCGTCGACGGCGACGACGTCCAGCGCGGGCATGCGGCGCTTGAGCCGGGCGGCCAGCGAGCCCGTACCGCAGCCGAGGTCGAGGACGGCGGGGCGGTGGCGGCCGTCGGTGACCCGCTCCACGAGGTCTCCGACGACGGTGAACCGGTCTTCGCGGCCGGGCTCCCGCTGCTCCCGTTGCAGTTCCCAGCGCACCGCCCAGCCCTTGGCCGCCGCCGCGCTCAGGTCCTCGCCCATCCCGTGAGGATACCCGGCTACGAGATCTTGAATTCGACGTGACGCCGCGGGCGGGGTGGTGCGCCGGGCGCGCATCGGTGCCCGGTGCACCACCCCGCGCGGGTTCTCCCCGTCCCCGTACGCTCCGGAAAGGCTCCTACTGCCGGTCCGCGCACGACCGTTGACCACCCGTAGGTAAGGGCTTACTTTGACAGAGCACCGTCAGCAAGCGCTTTCTACGCCACATGAAGCGGGCCCGCCCTCCGGCGCGCCCGTGTTCCGGCACGACTGGGAGCACTATGAGACGCCTAGCAAGACCACCCCTGTCACCCGTCGCCGTCCTGGCCGCGCTGCTGGCGCTGCTCCTGGGCACGGCCTCGGCGACGGCCGCCCCCCAGGACGAGGAAGCCGGCTTCCGGGTCCTGGTCTTCTCCAAGGTCACGAACTTCACCCACGACTCCATCCCGGCGGGCATCGCCGCCGTCGAGAAGCTCGGCGAGGAGCACGGGTTCGAGGTCGACGCGACCGACGACGCCGCCGCGTTCACCGAGGAGAACCTCGCGAACTACGAGGCGGTCCTCTTCAACAACACCAACTCCACGCCCGAGAGCGGCGACCTGCTCGACGCCGGGCAGCGGGCCGCGCTGCAGTCGTACATCCGGGCCGGCGGGGGCTGGCTCGGCCTGCACGCCGCCTCCGCGAGCGAGCGCGACTGGGACTGGTACGAGGGCCTGGTCGGCGCGATCTTCGACAAGCACCCCGTGCCCCAGACCGGCCGGATCAAGGTACTGGACGACGCCCACCCCTCCACCAAGGGCCTGCCGCAGCTGTGGGAGCGCAACGAGGAGTGGTACAACTGGCGCGCCAACCCGACCGGCAAGGTGCACACCCTCGCGCAGGTCAAGGTGCGCGACGGCATCACCGGGCTGGACGAGGGCGTCGACCAGGCGTACTCGTGGTGCCAGAAGTACGACGGCGGCCGGTCGTGGTTCACCGCCGGCGGACACGACGCGTCGTCGTTCGACGAGCCGCTGTTCCTCAAGCACCTGCTCGGCGGCATCCGGTGGGCCGCGGGCGACGCGCCCGGCGACTGCTCCGCCACCCAGACCGGCAACTTCCAGCGCACCGCGCTGGTCTCCGAAGACCTCGCCGACCCGTTCGAGCTGGCCGTCGCCCCCGACCGGCGGGTGTTCTACGCCCAGCGCACCGGTGAGCTGAAGGTCGTCGACCAGGAGACGCTGAACGTCACCACCGCCTTGGACTTCGACTACACCCCCGAGATGACCAGCCAGTCCGACGGCCTCCTCGGGCTCGCCCTCGATCCGGGCTTCGCGAAGAACAACTGGGTCTACCTCCTGCACTCCGACAAGGAGAAGAACCTCATCAACCTGTCTCGCTTCACCATGAAGGGGGACACCGCCGACCCGGCGTCGCAGAAGGTGCTGCTGACGATCCCGACGTGGCGCGGCGAGGGCCGGGCCAACGTGCACATGGCGGGCTCGGTGACCTTCGACGCCAAGGGCAACCTGTACGTCGCCACCGGCGACAACACCGACCCGTTCGAGTCCAGCGGCTTCACGCCGATCGACGAGCGGGACGGCCGGCGCGCCTGGGACGCCCAGGGCACCGCGGGCAACACCAACGACCTGCGCGGCAAGGTGCTCCGGGTGAAGCCCACGAACAGCGGCGGGTACACCATCCCGAAGGGCAACCTGTTCAAGCAGGGCGAGGCGAAGACCCGTCCCGAGATCTACGCGATGGGCTTCCGCAACCCGTTCCGCATCACCACCGACCCGCTCTCCGGCGCCCTGCTGGTCGCGGACTACGGCCCCGACGCGCGCGGCGCCGATCCGAACCGCGGCCCCGAGGGAACGGTGGAGTACAACCGGATCACCGAGGCGGGCAACCAGGGCTGGCCGTACTGCATCGGCGACAACACCCCGTTCAACGACTACGACTTCGCCGCCGGCCAGACCGGGGAGAAGTTCGACTGCTCGGCGCCCGTGAACGACTCGCCGAACAACACCGGCAAGACCGAGCTGCCGCCCGCGCAGCCCGCCACGGTCTGGTACGCCTACTCGGCCTCGCAGGAGTTCCCCGAGCTGGGCACCGGCGGCGGCGGCCCGATGAGCGGCCCGGTCTACGACTACGACCCCGAGAACGACAGCCCGTACAAGTTCCCCGAGTACTTCGAGGGGAAGTGGATCACGTACGAGCTGACCCGCAAGTGGTTCAAGACGTTCTCGTTCCAGGAGAAGGACCAGCAGTTCGAGGACCCGCGGTTCGAGCCCGCCAAGAAGGGCGACCTGCAGTCGATCAACGGGATCTTCGGCGACTTGGACTGGATCCAGCCCTTCGAGGCGCACTTCGGTCCGGACGGCTCGCTGTACGTCATCGACTTCGGCGAGGGCAGCGGCACCGGCCGCGGCGGCAGCAACGAGAACGCGGGCATCTACCGCATCGACTACGTCGCCGAGGGCAGGCCGCCGGTGGCGAAGCTGTCGGCGTCGGCGGACTCCGGGCCCGCGCCGCTGACGGTGGAGTTCTCCTCGGAGGGCTCGCACTCGCCGGGCGGTGACGCGATCACGTACGCCTGGGACTTCGACGGCGACGGCACGACCGACTCCACCGACCCCAACCCGACGCACACCTACACCGACAAGGGCCGGTTCAACGCCCGGCTGACGGTGGAGGGTCCGCCGGAGCGCACGGGCATGGCGGTGCACGAGGTGACCGTCGGCAACACCCGGCCGGAGGTGAAGGTCACGACGCCGGCGAACGGCACCGCGTTCGACTTCGGCGACACCGTTCCGTACAAGGTGGAGGTCAGCGACGCGGAGGACGGTGACATCGACTGCTCGCGCGTGGTGGTGCAGACGCAGCTCGGGCACGACGACCACCTGCACCCGCTGGACAACCTGACCGGCTGCGAGGGCGAGTTCAAGACCGACCCGGGCGACAGCCACGGCCCCGGCCAGAACCTCTACTACGGCATCAGCGCGCAGTACGAGGACGACGGCGCCGAGGGCGTGCCGAGCCTGGTCGGCTCCGACTCGCTGAGCCTGCGGCAGAAGTTCCGCGAGGCCGAGCACCACAGCGGCACCGGCGGGGCGAACGGCGGCGTGGAGACGCTGGCCCGGGAGGACTCCTCCGGGGGCAAGCGGCTCGGTGAGATCGAGGACGGCGACTGGATCGTGCTGGACCCGGGGACCCCGAGCGGGATCGACTCGGTGACGGTCGGCGCCTCCTCCGGCGGGCTCGGCGGCGACGTCGAGTTCCGCGCGAACGCGCCGGACGGCGAGCTGCTGGGCAAGGCGACGATCCCGAACACCGGCGACTTCGCCAACGTGGTCTCGCCCACGGTGCCGCTGTCCGACCCGGGCGGGGTGGAGAAGGTCTACGTGGTCTTCTCCAACCCGGCGTGGACGCCGACGAGCCCCGACCTGGTGGCGCTGGACTGGCTGCACTTCAACGGCCGGGGCGCGGAGAAGGAGTCGGCGGCGAAGGTGACGGTCGCGGCCTCGCCGGAGAGCGGGACGGCGCCGGCCGAGGTCTCCTTCGAGGGCGCGGTGACGCTGCCCGAGGGGCGTACGGCCAAGTCGTACCACTGGGCCTTCGGCGACAACGCGACGGCCGACGGCGCGGCGACGGCGACGCACACGTACGCGAGGAAGGGGACGTACACCGCCCATCTGACGGTCACGGACGACACCGGTGACCTGACGAGCGGTGCGGTGCAGGTGACGGTGAACTGAAGTGACCCGCAGGTGAGTCGACACCACGGCGGCGGCCGGCCGGGGATCTGCCCCGGCCGGCCGCCGCTCGCCTGCCGCGGGCGCCCCGCCGCCCCG
>NZ_JACBXC010000483.1 GCF_013870535.1 Streptomyces phytophilus
TTCGCCACCGCGTCGGCGGCGAGCCGCCGGTCGAGCGTCACGGAGGTCAGCAGCCGGTGCTCGCCCGCGTGGTACACCTGCGCGCCCTGGCCGCAGACGGCCAGGCCCTCGTAGCCCAGCTCGTCCAGTATGTGCCGGGTCCAGGCCACGGCGCGGCCGGTGACGACGATGTGCGCCGCGCCCCGCGCGCACGCCGCCTCGATCGCCGCGCGCGTGCGCGGCGAGACCGTCTCGTCGCTGCGCAGCAGCGTGCCGTCGAGATCCGTGGCGATGAGCCGGTACGGAAGGGCGCCGCTCATTTCGCGACCGGTTCCAGCACCTCGCGCCCGCCCAGGTACGGCCGCAGCACCTCCGGCACCGCCACCGAGCCGTCCGCCTGCTGGTGCGTCTCCAGGATCGCCACGATCGTCCGCGGCACCGCGCACAGCGTCCCGTTCAGCGTCGCCAGCGGGCGGGCCGCCTTCTTCTGGCCCTGCCCGTCGCGCATCCGCACCGACAGCCGCCGCGCCTGGAACTCGCCGCAGTTCGACGTCGACGTCAGCTCCCGGTACTTGCCCTGCGTCGGGATCCACGCCTCGCAGTCGTACTTCCGCGCGGCCGACGCGCCCAGGTCGCCCGAGGCCACGTCGATCACCCGGTACGCCAGGCCCAGGGCGGACAGCCACTGCTTCTCCCAGTCCAGCAGCCGGGCGTGCTCCGCCTCGGCGTCCGCCGGGTCCACGTACGAGAACATCTCGACCTTGTCGAACTGGTGCACCCGGATGATGCCGCGGGTGTCCTTGCCGTGCGAGCCCGCCTCGCGGCGGAAGCAGGGCGAGAACCCCGCGTAGCGCAGGGGCAGCCGGTCGGCCTCGATGATCTCGTCCATGTGGTACGCCGCGAGCGTGACCTCCGAGGTGCCGACGAGGTAGAAGTCGTCGCGCTCCAGGTAGTACACGTCCTCGGCGGCCTGGCCGAGGAAGCCCGTGCCCTCCATGGCGCGCGGCTTGACCAGCGCGGGCGTGAGCATCGGCGTGAAGCCGGCGGCGGTGGCCTGGGCGATAGCCGCGTTTACCAGGGCCAGCTCCAGCAGGGCGCCGACGCCCGTCAGGTAGTAGAACCGCGAGCCGGAGACCTTCGCGGCGCGCTCGGTGTCGATGGCGCCGAGGATGCGGCCCAGCTCCAGGTGGTCGCGCGGCTCGAAGCCCTCGGCGCCGAAGTCGCGCGGGGTGCCGACGGTCTCCAGCAGCGCGAAGTCGTCCTCGCCGCCGACGGGCACGTCGGGATGCACCACGTTCGCCAGGCGCAGCAGCAGCGCCTGGGTCTCGGCGGCGGCCTCGTCCTGCGCGGCGTCCGCGGCCTTGACGGCGGCGGACAGCTCGCCGGTGCGCCGCAGCAGCTCCTGCTTCTCCTCGCCCTGCGCGCGCGGGATCAGCTTGCCGAGCTGCTTCTGCTCGGCCCGCAGCTCGTCGAAGCGCGTACTGGACGACCTGCGCCGCTCGTCGGCGGAGAGCAGCGCGTCGACGAGGTCGACGTCTTCTCCACGGGCGCGCTGCGACGCGCGCACTCGGTCGGGGTCCTCACGGAGCAGTCGAAGGTCAATCACGCAGCCAGGTTACCGGGGAGCGCCGACCGGTTCCCCGCCGAATTCCACCCCTGTGGATTTCTCGACGTTTTGTGGCGAATAGCCGGTTTCGCGAACCCCGCTTCCCACGGTGCGGAGAAAAGGTGCGGGATGGTGCAATCAGGACATAAGGAGGGTGTACATCCGCGGCGTGTACGGCAGTTGGGGAACCCTTTTCCACAGGTGGCCGCGGATCCTCAAAGTTATCCACAGGGAGGGGAGGGGGCCTGTGGAAGTCGGGGAAGATCGTTCCGTACGGCCGGTGCTGGCGCAGGAATTCCCCGTTTCGTCTCCGACTACACACCCTTTGGAGCGGAATTGCCTACCGCCTTGGAGTGGATCAAGGGAATTGCCGTGACGAGTAACCATCTGAGCAGTTGGACGCCGGAAATCAGTCACTAGACAGATTTGTCGACATTGCCCGTTCGGGTACCGGAGTTATGCACAGCCAACCCCGACAGCCTGTGGATAACTCCGCGAGCTGTGCACAGACCCCAGGTCAGGCGCGGCCGTCCAGACACCGCGTCAGCCAGTCCGACGCGTCCGCGAAGGCCGTGTCCGACGTCTCCGGGCGCAGCGGCTCCACGTCCGCCGGCGACAGCCCCGCGCGCGGGTACGAGCCGAGGAACCGCACCCGCGGGCAGACCCGCTTCAGCCCCATCAGCGCCTCGCCCACCCGGCGGTCGGTGATGTGCCCCTCGCAGTCCACCGAGAAGCAGTACCGCCCGATGCCCTCGCCCGTCGGCCGCGACTCGATGCGCAGCATGTTGACGCCGCGCACCGCGTACTCCTGGAGCAGCTCCATCAGCGCGCCCGGGTGGTCGTCGCCGAGCCAGATCACCACCGACGTCTTGTCCGCGCCCGTCGGCGCCGCCGGCCGCGCCGGGCGGCCGACGAGGACGAACCGGGTCTCGGCGTTCTCCGCGTCGTGGATGTCGGAGACCAGCGGCTCCAGCCCGTACACCGCCGCCGCGAACTCGCCCGCGAACGCCCCGTCCACCCGCCCCTCCTGCACCTGCCGCGCGCCGTCCGCGTTGGACGCCGACGACTCCCACACCGCGTCCGGCAGGTGCCCGGCCAGCCAGCGCCGCACCTGCGGCTGCGCCACCGGGTGCCCGGTGACGGTCTTGATGTCCGCCAGCTTCGTCCCCGGCCGCACCAGCAGGGCGAACGCGATGGGCAGCAGCACCTCGCGGTAGATCATCAGCGGATCGCCGAGCGCCAGCTCGTCGAGTGTGGCGGTCACGCCGCCCTCCACGGAGTTCTCGATCGGCACCAGCGCACCCGCGGCGGCCCCGCCGCGCACCGAGTCCAGCACCGCCGGCACCGAGACCATCGGCACCAGCTCGCGTGTCGCCGCCTCGGGGAGGGTGCGCAGTGCGGCCTCGGTGAAGGTGCCCTCGGGGCCGAGGTAGGTGAAGCGGCTGGCGGACATGGAGGCGGCTCCTCGTGGGCGTTCGGCGAGACGGCCACGATACCCACGGGCGCGGGGCGCGGAGTGCCGGTCCGGGGAACGGACGATCATGGCCCGGCCCGCTGCCGCGCCCGTACGCGCCTGCCGTACGGACCGCCCGTGCCGCCCGTGCCGCCCGTGCCGCCAGTGCCGTACGGAGCACGCGCCGCCCCCCGACGCGGCGGAGCCCCCCCCGTACGGGCCCGCTCAGCCCTCCAGCAGCCGCTGCCCCACGTACTCGCCCTCCCGCGCCCCGCCCGGCACCGCGAACAGCCCGCTCGCCTCGTGCCGCAGGAAGCGCGACAGCCCGTCGCCCCGGTCCAGCTTGCGCTGCACCGGCACGAACCCCTTCAGCGGATCCGCCTGCCAGGCGACGAACAGCAGCCCGGCATCGGGCACCGGTCCGTCCCTGGTGTCGAGATAGCCGTCGTGGTACGAGAACGAGCGGCGCAGCATCGTCGCCCCGCCGTTCGACTCCGGCGCCGCCACCCGCACATGCGCGTCCCCCGCGATGGCGAGCGACCCGTCCGCGAGCTGCTTGTTCAGGTCCACCGGCGTCGTCTCCTCGCCGCCCGACAGCGGGGCGCCGTCCGACCTGCGGCGGCCGATGACCCGCTCCTGCCGCTCCCGCGACAGGTGGTCCCAGGTGTCGAGCAGCATCCGGATCCGGCGGAACACGGCGTACGAGCCGCCCGCCAGCCACTCCTGCCCGCTTCCCCCGCCGGCTACGCCCTCATTGGCGGGGGTACCCCCATCGGCGGGCACGAAGACGTGCCCGTCGAAGTCCGGGTCGTCGGGCCCGGGGTTGTTGGTGCCGTCGACCTGCCCCATCAGGTTGCGTGCCGTACGGGGCCGGTCGGTGGCGCCGGGGGTGCGGTTGAAGCCGCTCATCTGCCAGCGCAGCACCGCCGCGTCGCCCGCCCGGCGCTGGAGCGTGCGCAGCGCGTCGAACGCCACGAGGGCGTCGTCCGCGCCGATCTGCAGCCACAGGTCGCCGTCGCTGCGCCGCGCGTCCAGAGCGTCGGCGGAGAACGGCGGCAGCGGGGCGAGCCCGGCGGGGCGCCGGGCGGCCAGGCCCGTACGGTCGAAGAACGTGCGCCCGAAGCCGAACGTCACGGTCAGCGCCGACGGGCCCGCGTCGAGCGCGCTGCCGGTGCCGGACGCCGCCGCCTTCCCCTCGCTCAGGATTCGAATGCTTATGCGGA
>NZ_JACBXC010000484.1 GCF_013870535.1 Streptomyces phytophilus
GCGCTCTTCGCCGCCTCCTGCTGTGCGGCCAGTTCGCTGTCGCCCTCGTCCAGCCCGTCGACCTCGGCCTTCAGCGTCTCGTACGCCTCCTGCGCGACGGCGGCGCGCTCCTCGGCCTCGTCGCGGGCGGTGGCGAGCCGGTCGATCTCGGCCTGCGCGGAGGCGGCGCGGCCGCGGGCGGCGGTGACCTTGCCGCTGAGCCGGGCGAGCCGTTCGCGGCGGTCGGCGACGGCGCGGGCGGCGTCCTTCAGCCGCCGCTCCTCGGCGGCGAGTTCGCGCTCCAGCTCGGCGCGGTGGGCGACGGTGTCCTCCAGCGCCCGTTCGGCGGCCTCCAGGGCCGCTTCGAGCTCGGCCTCCTGCTGCCGGATGCGCTCGGCCTCGCGCTCCAGGTCCTCCGGGTCGCGCCCGCGCCGCTCCTCCTCGGGCGCGGCGGTGGCGTGCTTGGCGCGGGCGTCGGCGAGGCTGACGGTGCCGCGTACCCGCTCGGCGAGCTGGCCGAGTTCGTGCCAGGCGCCCTGGGCCTCGGTGAGCCGCGGGGTGAGGGCGCGTACCTGCTCCTCCAGGGCGGACTCGCGGGTGCGGGCGGCGGTCAGCTGAGCCTCGGTGGCCTCTTTGCGTTCCTTGAGGGCCGCTTCGTCGGCGATCTCGGCGGAGAGTGCCGCGCGCAGGGTGACGAGGTCGTCGGCGAGGAGCCGCAGCCGGGCGTCGCGCAGGTCGGCCTGGATGACGGCGGCCCGGCGGGCGACGGCGGCCTGCCGGCCCAGCGGCTTGAGCTGGCGGCGCAGTTCGTCGCTGAGGTCCTGGACGCGGGCGAGGTTGGCCTGCATCGCGTCCAGCTTGCGCAGCGCCTTCTCCTTGCGCTTGCGGTGCTTGAGGACGCCGGCGGCCTCCTCGATGAAGGCGCGGCGGCCCGACGGGTCGGCGTGCAGGACGGAGTCGAGCTGCCCCTGGCCGACGATGACGTGCATCTCGCGGCCGATGCCGGAGTCGGACAGCAGTTCCTGGATGTCGAGGAGGCGGCAGGTGTCGCCGTTGAGCTGGTATTCGCTGCCGCCGCTGCGGAACATCGTCCGGGTGATGGTCACTTCGGCGTAGTCGATGGGCAGCGCGCCGTCGGAGTTGTCGATCGTCAGCGAGACCTCGGCGCGGCCGAGCGGCGGCCGGCCGGTGGTCCCGGCGAAGATGACGTCCTCCATCTTGCCGCCCCTGAGGGACTTCGCCCCCTGCTCCCCCATCACCCAGGACAGCGCGTCCACCACGTTGGACTTCCCCGAGCCGTTCGGGCCGACGACGCAGGTGATACCCGGCCCGAAGCGGAGGGTGGTGGCGGAGGCGAAGGATTTGAACCCCCGGAGCGTGAGGCCCTTCAAGTGCACTGGCGAGCTCTCCTCCGGCGACGAAACATGTGGCGGAGACTCTATCGCGCAAGCCGGTTTCACTGGGTAACCGCCGGGGCACATCAATTACTGAGCATCACCCCCCGGGGTGCCGGCTCCAAGGCGGGTTCCCTCCCGGGGTATCCGTAAGAGCGGTGGAGAAACGACGAAGGGACGCGGTTAAGCGTCCCTTGACAGTTATCTCAAGCGGTTGAGGTGCAGACCTGACGGTTCTCGCATGATTGTCAGGTAAGCGCAGGCTCCGCCTGGGATACGTCGAGCAGTGACTCGCTGTTGTGAGCAGCGGCGGCGGCGAGCATGTCGTTCTCGGCCTGGACGCGGACGAGCTCCGACTCCAGATCCTGGACACGCTGCTGCAGCCGTCGCATCTCGGCGAGGAGTCGCGGGTCAGTGCCGCCGACGTAACCGAGAAGCGCCTTTGCCATGATTGAAGGTCCTCCACACTGATGTGACCGACCGAGCGGTGTGGGTCGTGAGGGATTCGCACCCGCGTGTCTGCCCATGGCACAAACAGCTAGGGTGCGCGGGGCTTCAAGCGTCTCACCAAATAGTTTGACGGTCAACACGATCACACCCCGTATCGGGCGCGGCAGGTGCAATTGCAGGCCGCGGGGAGTGGCAGGACCCGTCTGGTGTGAGAGCTTCGCACGGCCGGATGCCGTTGGCAACCCGCTGGTCATCCCTGCCGGACCAGCCCTTATGGCGGAGCGTGCTCAGCGGATGGCAAACGAGTGATATCCGCCGCGCGGCTCGTCCCAGATCTCCGTCACACCCGACACGCGCCCCGGCGTGTCGGCGGACCGCAGCCACTCCAGCAACTCCTGGCACCGCGCTCGCGGACCCTCGGCGACGATCTGGACCCGGCCGTCCGCGAGATTCGCGGCGAAGCCGCTGAGGCCGCCGATCTCCAGCGCGCGGGCGCGGGTGAACCAGCGGAATCCGACCCCCTGGACCACCCCGCGCACCCATGCCGTCATGCGGACGTCTGTACTCATGTGACGCACGTTATCCGGACGATCGGCCCACGGGCACGTGAGGTGCGGGGGGCATGGCGTACAGTCTGCCGACAGAAATATCACTCGTGTGTGCGAGTGGCGTATGCGCAGTAGTTGTTGTCGCCGGACGTGAGGGGTCAGCCGAATGGGCCGCCACAGACGCTCGGAGCCGCAGCCCCCGACAGGCCGCCGGGACAGCCCCGGCGCATACGGCTCATACGACGGGTACAGCTCTTACGACTCGTTCGAGCCCCACGAGCCGTACACCGACCGCGAGGCGCACGGCGCCGGCCGGACGCGGGGGCAGCACCGCAGGCAGAGCCCCGCCAGGGCGGGGATGCTCGGTACGTCGGCCGCGCTGGCCGTCGGCGCGGTGGCGATGGCCTCCGGCGTCCTCGGCAGCGGCTTCGACCTCGACCGCGGCACCGGCGGTCCCGCCGAGCACGTGGAGGCGGGCGATCCGCCCTCGCCGAGCACGCAGGGCTCCTCGGACCTGCCGACGCGGGAGGCGTTGCCGTCCGCGAGCCGCGGCGCGGACCGGACGGAGAGCGGGACGCCGGACGCGAAGAAGGCCGCGGGCAAGGACGGCGGGCGGGACAAGGAGTCGAAGAGCGCTTCGCCGTCGACGTCTGCGCCCGAGCGCGAGAAGCCGGAGTCCACCGAGCCGTCGTCGAAGGCCCCGAGCCCGTCCCGTACGCAGTCCGAGTCGCCGTCCCCGACGAAGTCGGAGACCTCCGAGCCCACCCGCTCCGCGAAGCCGACCGCCACCGCCGACGCCACCACCGCCGCGGAGGCGGAGGTGCTGCGGCTGGTCAACCAGGAGCGCGCGCAGGCGGGCTGCCGCCCGCTGACGAACGACCCGGAACTGGCGAAGCTGGCCGGCGACTACAGCCAGGACATGGCCCAGCGCGGCTTCTTCGACCACACCGACCCCGACGGGAACGACCCGTGGGAGCGCGCGCAGGACTACGGCATAGCGGACCTCGGCGGGGAGAACATAGCCCGCGGCCAGGCCAACGCGCAGTCGGTGATGGACGCCTGGATGAACAGCGAAGGCCACCGCGCGAACATACTGAACTGCGACTTCCGCACCCTGGGCGTCGGCGCGCACTTCGCCGACGGCGGCCCCTGGTGGACCCAGAACTTCGGCTTCTGAGGCGACTCGGCGCCCCGGCGCCTGCCGTCCGCGTCAGGGGCGCGGGGGGCGCTGGCAGCGGGGGCAGAAGTAGCTGGAGCGGTTCATCCACGGGCGGCGGCGGATCGGGGTGCCGCAGCGGCGGCAGGGTTCGTCCTCGCGGCCGTACGCGTCCAGCGAGCGGGCGAAGTAGCCCGACTCGCCGTTGACGTTGACGTAGAGGCTGTCGAAGCTCGTGCCGCCGACGTCGAGCGCGGCGTTCAGCACCGCGCGGACGTGCCCCAGCAGTTCCGCGGTACGGGGGCGGGTGAAGCCGGCGGTGGGGCGCTCGTAGTGGAGGCGGGAGCGCCACAGCGCCTCGTCCGCGTAGATGTTGCCGACTCCGCTGATCAGCGACTGGTTCAGCAGCGCCCGCTTGATCGTGGTCCGGCTACCGCGCAGCGCCGCGTGGAACGCCGCGTCGTCGAACTCCGGGTCGAGCGGGTCGCGGGCGATGTGCGCGATGACGTCGGGCAGTCCGCCGGCGGCGTTCGGGTGCAGCGAGAGCCCGCCGAACGTGCGCTGGTCGACGAAGCGCAGCTCCGTGCCCGTCTCGTCCGCGAAGCGGACCCGGATCCGCAGGTGCTTCTCGTCCGGCGCCGCCTCCGGCCGGACCAGCAGCTGGCCGCTCATCCCGAGGTGCGCGAGCACCGACTCGGGCCCGTCGGCCAGCGGCAGCCACA
>NZ_JACBXC010000485.1 GCF_013870535.1 Streptomyces phytophilus
GCGGGCCCGCCGATGAGCCGGTCCACCTCCGGCAGCAGCTCCGCGATCCGGTCCAGCGGGATCATGTGCCCGTGCCGCTTCTCGAACCGCGGCACCTGCCCGTCGTCGTAGAACCGGCTGACGACCATGCCCAGGACCTCCGGCGGCGGCTCCGGCGAGACCCGGTCCAGCTGGGCGCTCGCGACCCCCGCGCCGCTGAAGCCCGCTTCGAGGACCATCGCCGGGTTCTCCGGGGTGAGCTGCCACCAGGCGCCGTACGGGCCGTCCACCTCGGCCCGTACCCATAACCCCTCGTCGCCCTTCGCGGGGAAGCCGCCGATGCGCACCTTCGCGCCCGTGTAGTGCAGGTTGCGGCGCAGCGGCGCCGGGCGCACCCCCGCGCGGGGCGGGTCGAGGGACAGCAGCGCGACGTCCCCGTCGGCCGGCTCCGTGCCGCAGGGTTTGACGCAGCCGGGCAGCGGGCGGGCGCGGCTGGGCTCGACGGTGCCCCGGTAGTCGACGTAGTCGACGGTCAGCTCGCCGCCGGTGCGGTCCAGGGCGTGCGCCGAGGTCAGGGCCCGGTCCGGGGCGACGAGGATGCCCGCGCCCAGGATCCTGCCGCCGGCGCGCAGCCGCAGCCGCCAGCCGTTGCCCTCCGCGGCAGCCCGATCCCCCATGAAGGCTGACGATAACGTTCCCGGCGGGTCCCCCTCTACACTCTGGCACGGCTTAATGACGCATAGTCATGGGGTGAAGGGGGCTCGCTGATGGCACACGAGGCGCAGGGCGACGAGTTGGTGGGGCTGGCGGACGCGATCGCCGAGGTGCGGCGGGAGTTGGCCAGGGCGGAGCGGGAGGGGGAGCGGAGCGACTGGCGGTTCCGGGTGGAGCGGGTGAGCCTGGAGTTCGCCGTGGAACTGCACCGCACGGGCGAGGGACGGCTGTCGCTGCGGCTCGGGGTGGTGGAGGCGGGCGCCGGGGGATCCGCGACCCGGGTCGGTACGCACCGGGTGCAGCTCGATCTGGTGCCGCACGGCGATGCCGGCGACCGGGCGATCAGCCGCTGAGGGCGCCTCGTCGTCGAGGCGGGGTGGCGCGGGGGCTGCGGTGGCGTACGGGATGGGGTCCGTACGACATCGCTGCGGCGGGCCGGCTCGGAACGTTTCGGCACCGGGTCGGCCGGGTGGTGCGGGTCGTGCAGGTGGTGCAGGGTGGGCGGGCGGCTAGCCCCGCTCGATGCGGATCGTCGTCCACGCGCCGACGTGGACCCGGTCGCCCTCCTTGAGCGGCACCGGGACGAAGGGCTGGATCGGGTCGGCCGCGCCGTTGACGGTCGTGCCGTTGGTGCTGTTCTGGTCGACGACCGCCCAGCCGCCCTCCGGCTGCTCGACGAGCATCGCGTGCTTGTGCGAGACGCCCGGGTCCTCCGGCGGTCTGGCCAGATCGATGTCCGGCACCTCACCCGTCGACTGGCGTTTTCGGCCGATCGCGATCTGCGGGCCGATCATCGGCACCTTCTGCTCCGGCGAGTACGCCGGCAGGTTCAGCCCCTGCGCCTCGGGCCCGCTGCGCGACATCATCGCCGCGAAGTACTCCCGGTCCGGCGCCACGACCGCCACCCAGCCCACCGGGTGCGGCGGCCCCTGGCCCGGGAACTGCTGCCCGTGCTGCCCGTGCTGCGGCGGCGGCTGCGCCGAGCTGGGCGGCGTGATCACGAAGTCGCCGCCCATCCGCGGGTCCGGCTGCGCCGGCGGCGCCTGCGGCGGCACCCCGTGCGCCGGGCCGGGCGGCGGGGGCGGCGGCGGTGGTGCGTGCGCCGCGCCGGTGTCCGGGCCGAGCGGCTCGGGGCCGCGGTGGACCTGCGAGGGGCCCGACGGCTGGTACGTCAGCCCCTGCGGGTGCTGCGGGTGGAAGCCCTGCGAGAAACCGGAGGCCATCGTCGGCGGCACGTACGGCTGGGCGCTCTGGGTGACGAAGTTGTACCGGCACTCCTCGCAGAACTGGGCCTGTCCCTCGCGGGGCGTGCCGCACGACGGGCAGGGCTCCGCGGCCTGGGTGGGCTCGCCGACGGGGGGACCGGGGTAGCCGTAGCCCCCCGGGCCCGGCGGCGGGACCTGGGCGGCCGGCGGCGGGACGGCGCCCGGCATGCGGATACCGCACACCTCGCACCAGTCCTCGGCTCCTGACGGGTGACCGTTCGGGCAGGTCGCCATCTCGGTGGATCCCCCTGTCTCACTCTCGTCACTTCTTGACGCGGACGGTCTTCGTCGACCGTGTCTCCAGTGTCATCTCGTCGGCCTCCGCGACCTTGGCCTTCAGACGCACAGTACCGCTCGCCGCGTCGACCACGTCCACCACCTTCGACAGTAGCTTTGCGGTGTCCGCGTTTCCGGAGGCGCTCGCCAACTGGACGGCGCGCCCCAGTTTGGCCGTGGCGCCGTCCATGTCGCCGGCCTTGCGGTCCTCCAGGCCCTGCTGGATGACGTGGGCGAGTTCGGCCTGGCCGGTGTAGTGCGCGACCTGCGCGTTGATACGGGTGGAGGCGGCCATGTCGTCCGTCCACACGGCCCGGATCAGGCCCTGGGAGAGGGTCTGCGCGCTGCCGTCGGGCTGCGGCAGGATCAGCGAGACGCGGGCCGCGAGCATCTCCTGGCCCACGGAGGCGGGGGGCACCTCGACGCAGACGTGGTAGTCGCGGGACTCGTCGCCCCACGAGCCGGTGGGGTAGTCGCCGGCGCGCGGGCCGGCCTCCGAGCGCCGCTCGGTCAGCTCCTCGACGGTGGGGGCGACCTGCTTGACGAACTTTATGGTCGAGCCCTGCGGCGTCCACAGCCGCAGCGCCACGTCCGCGACCTCCTTGCCCATCGCGGTCTCCATCATCTGCGTGAAGTCCGCGGCGAGCCCGGCCGGGTCGGCGACGATGTCGGCGGTGCCGAGCAGCGCGGAGGCGATGCCGGTGACCTCCTTGACCTCCCAGTCCGTGCCGACGCCGCGGGCGTCGCAGGTGAAGCGGCCGGCGCAGGCGTCGAGGGCGGCCCGCAGGTCTTCCGGCGACTCGTGCTCGTTGCGGCCGTCGGTGAGCAGGATGCCGTGCCGGATCGCCACCTCGGCGGAGCCGAGGAGCTTGTCCGCGAGCCGCAGCCAGGTGCCGATCGCCGTGCCGCCCCCGGCGCTCAGCTTGCGCAGCGCCTCCTTGGCCTCCGTACGGGTCGAGGCGTCGGCGACCGCGAGCCGGCCGCCGCCGGGGTAGACCTCGCGCGCCACGTGGGTGCCGGCGACGACGGCGAAGGCGACGCCGTCGCGCACCGTCTCGATGGCGGCGGCGGTGGCGTCGCGGGCGTTGCGCATCTTGGTGGGGGGATAGTCCATCGAGCCCGAGCAGTCGACCATGATCACCACGCCCGCGTCCGGACGCCCGGAGCCGAACTGCGCACCCGCCGGGGTGGCGGCGGGCAGCGGCATGCCGCCCGTCGTGCCGCCGCCCGTCGAGGCCACGGTCACGATCGCGTTCACTTCCCGGCCGCCCTCGGGCAGGTACTCGTTCTGGTAGACCTCGACCGAGAACTCCGGTGCGTTCGACTTCGAGAAGTTGGCCATCTCGTCCCCTCCCACTGATGCTCTTTAGAACTATGTAGACAATTCACCGGGCAAGAGAGGCTGACTACGTTACGCGCGCCGCCCCCCGTGGCGGATCAGACCCCCTCGCGTTCCCCCTCCATCACGAAGGGCCTGCCCCGCCCGCCGGGCCGGGGAACGGGAGTACCGCCACTGTTACGTTGTCGTGGCCGCCGCCGTCCAGCGCGTGGCCGACGAGCACCTGGGCCGCGTGCAGCGGCCGGACCGCGGCGTCGGGCGGCACCGCGGCGGCCAGTTCCGCCGCCGCCTCCGCGTAGTTCCACAGGCCGTCGGTGCACACGATCACCACGCCGGGCCCGTCCGGCTTGAACGAGGCGGTGTGCGGGTCGAGTTCGTGGGCGTCCGCGCCCAGCCAGCCGGTGATCGCGTGCGCGCGCTCGTCCGCGTACGCGTCCGCCTCGGACATCAGTCCGGCGGCGACCATCTGCGCCGCCCACGAGTCGTCCTCGGTGAGCCGGGCCGACGGCGCGGCGCGGTCGTCCGGCACCCAGTACGCGCGCGAGTCGCCGATCCAGCCGACGGTCAGGATGCCGGCGGCGATCACCGAGCTGACGATCGTGCAGGCCGGCGCGTTCTGGTGGCTCAGCGGCGAGTGCTGCGCGGCCAGCTCGTTGACCGCACCGGCGGCGGC